>JAGBUH010000106.1 GCA_017630915.1 Clostridia bacterium | reverse complement strand
TCGGGTACTATCCTTGCTATCGAACTTTTTGCTAAGCACGTATTCGGTGGTACCGAATTGCTTACCGCAATGATTTACTTCCCCCTCGCATTCGCAGCAGTTGGTCTTATCTCCTGCGTACTCGGTATCGCTTCTCTCTTCGTTCGTAAGAAGCTCTCCGACAATCCTCACAAGGAACTCAACGGCGCTACCTACATTTCCGCAATACTCACCATGGTATTGGGCGCAGTTGTTGCATACCTTTCCTTCGCCAAATTCGGCGGTAAAGAAATCACCGACGGCGTAGGTAACACCCTTTCCATCTTTGAATCCGTTGAATTCCACATTGGTTGGATTTCTCCTTGGGTTGCTGCAGCTATCGGTATCATCGCAGGTATCGTTATCGGTAAGATTGCAGAATACTACACTTCCTATGATTATAACCCCACCAAAGAACTCGCTTCTGCATCTGTCGAAGGCTCCGCCCTCACCATCACCCAAGGTCTTTCTCTTGGTATGATCTCCTGTATGCTTCCCTGCGTAGTTCTCGGTGTTGCTATCTACGGTTCTTACCTCCTTTCCGGTATGTACGGTGTTGCAGCTGCCGCTATCGGTATGCTCTCCTTCGTTGCAACCACCGTTTCTGTTGACGCTTACGGTCCTATCTCGGACAACGCAGGCGGTATCGCAGAAATGTCCTACCTCGATCCCTCCGTTCGTGAAATCACCGACGAACTCGACGCAGTTGGTAACACCACCGCTGCTATCGGTAAGGGCTTCGCAATCGGTTCTGCCGCACTTGCTACCCTCTCGATGATGACCTCTTACATCTTCGCTTACACCGACGCTCCCGAAGTTGCTAACTACACCGAAGGCGCACTTGACAAGATCGCTCTCAACGCTATCGAACCCGCAGTTCTTGTTGGTTGTATCGTTGGTGCAGCACTTCCCTTCATGTTCTCCGGTATGCTTATCAACGCAGTTGCTAAGGCTGCAAGAAAGATGGTTGAAGAAGTTCGCCGTCAATTCAGAGAAATCAAAGGTCTTATGGAAGGCGAAGTTCTTCCCGACTACAAGACTTGTATCGAAATCTCCTCCCAAGGCGCACTCAAAGAAATGCGTGTTCCCGCTATCTTCTGTATCGCTTTCCCCGTTGTTTGCGGTTTCGTATTCGGTGCAGAATTCGTTGGCGGCGTTCTCGTAGGTGCTACCATTTCCGCTATCATGCTCGCACTCTTCTGCGGTAACTCCGGCGGTGCTTGGGATAACGGTAAGAAATATATCGAAGTTGCAGGCGTTGCAGGTCAAAAGAAGGGTTCTCCCGCTCACGATGCAGCAGTTGTCGGTGACACCGTTGGTGACCCCTTGAAAGACACCGTTGGTCCTTCTCTCGACATTCTTATTAAGATTATGAGCACCATCTCGCTCGTAACCGTTGCAGCATTCGCTGAAAACAACCTTCTCAGCTTGTTTAACCTCTAATAAAGATATAAAAGAATACAGCGCGTTGGGTTTTCCCGACGCGCTTCTTTTTATTATATGTCATTATACAGTTGCACAATTAGAGGGTTGATAATTTGTGACATTTGACAAATAGACAAAATGAATTCACAAATAGGAAAAATGGTCTTGATTATTTTATCATTCGGTGTTATAATCTTTTATAACTAATGCTGGAATTATATGTCCGGAGGTCACTATGAAAAAAATTCTTTCTCTCGTGCTTTGCCTTATATTCTGCCTCGGCACACTTGTTGGTTGCGGTGGCTTGGGCGAAGATGAAAAAGGTGCGAACGTTCGTATGTATCTCACCGATTATCCCTACACCCTCGATCCTGCGGTGGTTCAACTCAACAGCGATGTTGAACAGATCCTTTCGATGATCTTTGAACCTCTTACCACTATCGACGAAAAGGGCAAGATTCAACCTGCTCTCGCTACCGAGTGGTATTACAAATATGATGAAATTTACCAACTCCACAAGATGTATTTTGTACTTAAAGATACCGGTTGGAGTGACAACCGCGCCGTTACTGCTGACGACGTTATTTACGCATGGAGAAGAATCCTTGCTCCCGAAATGGATAGCCCCTATGCATCTCTCCTTTACCCCATCAAGGGTGCAAGAGACGTTAAATCGGGGCTTGGTACTATCGACGACCTCGGTCTTGCCGCAGTTGACGATACCCTTCTCGAAGTTACTTTCGAACGCGAATATGATGTTGACCTTTTTGCAGAACAGGTTGCTAATGTCCACCTTGCTCCGCAACGTGAAGACATCGTAACCCGTTACGAAAAGCTCGGTGAAGACTGGGCAGGAAGCGCAACAAACATCGTTTGTAACGGTCAATTCCGTGTTCAATCCATGGATATGCCCCGCGCAAAGAGAGAAAACGAACAAGACTTCTCTGAAAAGTTTGCTTGTAAACTCGTTCTCGAACGCAACTCCTACTTCCTTCGTGATCCCGAAAGAGATGACCTTGATGAATATGTTACCCCCTACCGTATAACCTGCTATTATATGGAAGGTCAAGTCGGTTATTACGAAAACGACAAGGGCGCAACCCAAGAAGTATTCCAAGCAAACCGCTTCAACTCGGGCGAAGTTTACTACCTCAGCTCATTTGAAAAGCAAACCTACGATTACTTCAAGAAGGATCTTGATACCCAACAAACCCTTAACGGTTTTGCGTTCTACTTCAACACCGAAAAAGAAGTTCTTGCTGATGCAAACGTTCGTAACGCATTATCGCTTGCTCTCGACAGAACCGCAATCACCACCGAAACTACCGGCACGGGCGAAGTTCCTGCTACCGGTTACGTTCCCAACGGTGTGTTCGATAATTCTTACAAGACCGACTTCCGTCAAGTTGGCGGCGACCTTTATAATGTAAACTCCGACATTGACGGCGCGAAATCGCTTCTCGGCGGCAAGAAAGGTACCATTACCGTCACCTATCTTATCCCTCAAAACGCTTACACCATCGATAACTACAAGAGAAACGTCAACTACACCAACGTTTACGAAGAAGTCGCTGAAAAAG
>JAGBUH010000105.1 GCA_017630915.1 Clostridia bacterium | reverse complement strand
TAGAAATTTTCATTTCGCGCAACAATTCCGCTTGACGATTTAATCGCATCGGCGAACGTATAGCGCAAATCCGCTTTTCCGGATATTTCGAAAAGCGTGTTTGTGATTGCACGCTTTTCCGTAATAAAGAAATGACGAACAATATCACCCGATATCGAAAAATAGTTTGCAGATTCAACGTTTGCGGGGTCGGAAACTTCAACACGGATTGTAGGCCGTACAAGACCGGATTCGTTTACCAGGGAACCGATACACGATTCAAGGGTTGAAATTCCCGTTTTCGCACATTTCAAAACGGGTTCCGTGCAATTTTCCAGATTAACAGCAAATGACATAATTTACACCTCGCTTTCATCATCTTCGAACGGTTCAAAACAGATCTTCGGCGAAATATTAAAGCATGTTTTGAATTTCGCGATATATACATCCAGAACATCAACAATAATTTTTCGTTCCGCTTCAATCATATCCTGGGTCTTTGTGACGCCCAGATTGCCGTAACGCCGATAACCGTCGAACGTTCTAACGTTCTTGTCGTAAGTGTTCGCGTCGATATCGGTAATCGTTTCGTAATTCTGCGCGGGATTCTCGGAATGTTCCGAATAGTTATCCGCGGCCGCTGCCGTTTCGCGGTTATAGTTCGCGTTTTCCGAAGCAGTTTCACGCGAATAGTTATCTGCTTCAAGACCGGTGTGTTCCGTGTAATTCTGCGCAGCTGCACCCGTCGTACTTTTTTGATTCGTTCCGGTTTTCGGTTCGGTTTCGGTTTTTTCAATGGGTGTTCCGTCGGAAGTACTGCCAAGCCCGTAGCCGGTTTTTAATTCTTCCGTTTTGACGCGCGGTGTTTCCACTTCCGAAAGATTCGTTGCAACGGCATCTTTCGAATTCATGTTCGTAGCATTCTTGCGGTCGATCGCGGTCGCGTTCTTCCGGTCAACTGCAACGGAATCCTTATAGTTGCGCGAAAAGCTTCGTTTCGAACCTTTGTGCAGCTCGTCGATGATTTCGCCTTCTTCTTTCATATCATAGTTTAGAATCGGGTTATATTCATATAACGTCGTTGCGTAAAGCTGATCGCAGTAATTCGCCCATTCGTCAATGATGGATTGCAGCATCATTTCATTCGCCGTATCGGAACCGGTTAAATAATCGTAATTACGGTACCGCGTAACCAGGCGTTCGTTGATTTCTTCATCCGTTGCAAAATTGACATTATGAACGAGTGATTCAATTATTGTCGGATTCTTCCAAACTCTGCGGTTCAACATACCGAAGCACCTCGCTTTCGTTAAATTTTACGGAAAGATTTAAACCGAATATCCGGTTCATTTCTTCACACCACATTTTACGCGGTTCTAACATGACGTCGCAACATATCTTCAACTGCTGCGAATTCGAATCCATTTCGGTCAAATTCGTGCGTTCCTTCTTATCAACCGCAAGCGTTTTAACGCCGAGCTGCGAAAAGAAATCCGCAAGAATGTTCCGGCGCGCATCGGCAAGCTCGGAAACAACGATATTATCGCGGGCCTTAATCGGAAAAATGTTCTTTCCGTCAAGCTCGGAAATTTCATACGCTAACGCGTAGCTTTCCCCGTCGTACATCTGCGCTATCAGTTCGGAAACCCGAATTGCTTCTTTGTCATCGCCCACCGTAGGAATCAACGTCACGCGGGAATTGATCGCGGAAGTGCGCGTCGATATCATAACGTGCGCGAGAAGATCCGCGTAAATATCAATCAGCGGATTCACGGTTTCGGGAAAACGATAATTCAAAGTGTTATAACAAATGGAACAATCAACGCCTGGTATGCGCTTCACAACGCCGACGATGTTCGGGTTCGCCGGTGTAAACAACGTCGGTCTGTAATAGACGTCAACACCGGAAATCGCGCCGCTTGAAATAATAGGCTTATTTTTCAAGCTTGTTTGTTTCACCGCATCGGTTTTGAACCCCACCGAAAAACCGCCTTCAAAAAGCAAATTTTCTTCGTGCGCCTGGAAATCAATCGTTCCCGGGTTCCCGTCATATTGAAAAAGGGAGCGGCAGATATTTTTCAAAAAACGCCGGTGAAACTGATAAATTTTATCATATCTCTTTGACATTTTATCACCTCTTAAAAAATACGGGCAAGGCGTCTAACCTTGCCCGTTATTTTGCTTTCCGTCAGGTTGCGGAACCGATGGTAAAGATAATCGCGTTTGCGTCCGGATTGCGGAAATACATATCGTTCATCTGGTAGTGATAGTTACTATAACGCCGCTTGTTGTTCCGGTCAACGGTTACATCGTCAAGCTGCACAAGCTGACCGCACGCGCGCTTGTCGTACAGAACCGCAAGAACATACGGGGAATACGTGGTAACAATCGGATCGGATCCGGAAGGCGTTGCGTTCGTGGTGACGCGCATACGATCGGCGATATTCTGCCAATACGGAACAACTTCGTAATCGACGGTGATCATGCCGTATTCTTTATTATATGCGTCAATCAGCGAACGACGGATTGCCTTATCAAAAATAGAGTTCATCACAAGCTTTTTGTAAGCTGCCGGCGTGAACGTTACTTTTGTCTTGTTCTTGTTGAAAAGCTTCGAAGGCTTATCAAGCATGATGGAAACATCACGGATAACGCCTACGCACCAGGAAACGAAATCATTGTTCAACAGACAAGCGGCCTGCGTGAGCGAAAGCCCCTTTTCCTCGTTGTAAATCTTCAAGAGATCGTAGTTCTGCGCGGGTGCGTTCTCGTCGTCATCTTCTGCGGTTTCCGCAGCTGCGTTCTTGATAATGTCAGCAAGAACCGCAAGACGATGTTCCTCGCGATGCGCCGCGATGGAATTAAGAACGTTGATGAACGTAGAACGGATAAAAGCATCAAGCTTTTCGGGTGTATCAACGATTCCCTTTAGATCGGTATCGCGAATCGTGATATCGAATCCCCACGAATCACTTTCAGTATAATAGCGCGCGCTCTGGTTCGGGAGATTTTCAACCTTAAACTGGTCGGTATAGGTCTGCCCTGCTTCAAGCGTTGCGCCATCCCATACGGACGGGGTTGCAGCGTAGAAATCATTGATAATGATTTCAAGCACGCCGTAATCCAGGCGGCCCGCGTACATATCAACGAGCGCGCCAACGTATTCGGGGTTGTCGTTGATGGTTTTCTGCACCTTGTTCATGATTGCCGGGATAAGCGTATTCTGTAAATCCGTATATGTCATACTGGAAAGAGCTTTACCCGCGTCAACAAATGTTGCATAGTCTACAACCTGCGTTGCAGAGATCGCGCCGGAAGAAGCACGCGAAAAAAGTTCGTTACTTACTGCGTAAAAGTTAGTATTTACTGCCATTGTTTTTGTTTCCTTTCTTTAATTATTTGATACCGGTAATTGTAATGTTTACATTTCCGGAACCTTCAATTTTGAATGTGTTGTGTGAATCATCTACAATAAATTGAAAATAACTACTGTCGATCATCTGAAAACGGTAGTTTTCGCTTGTTATTGTTGAAACAATTATATCACCTAACGGCCTATGAAAATTCGTTCCGTTCAACGTGACAACAAGCATTTTATAATCCGTATATGGGTGTAATAGTTCCGATGCTGTCGAAGAACCTTTTGTAACACTTCCGGAAAAGATATCTTCAAATGTTACACCCGCAGGCGTCGGAAGATTTGCAACAACGTTATCAAGTGTTGCTTTTGAAATAAAAGCGGAATTGTTTGCACCTGCATAATCAGCATACGCAATTTCTTTTCCTTTGATTTTTCCGCCGCTTGTCAATTCCACCGCATAAGTTGAATCTACCTTGATAACGCCACCCTTTGTATCGGTTGCGTAATCCGTTGGCGTCACCAACTGCGAAATATCCGGGATTTCCGGCGGAAGATCGTTTGCGCGAAGCTTTTCGCGCCGATTTACGATACTTTTCATTCACCTTTTACCTTTCCTTTCATAAGATTAAGAAAATAGTCGTTTACTTCTTTCGAACGGTCAACCGGGGGTTCGGGTTCTTTCTTCGCGAGTTCTGCTTTCAGAGAATCAACCTGCGCGGAAAGATTCTTGATCATGGTTCGAAGTTCCGTTGCATCAAGACCGGATTCGTTGCCCTGGTTCGCTTCGTTCTCATTCGGTACATTGTTTTCGTTCTCGTTCGGGGTCTGCCCGGATTCATTTTCATTCATGGTTTGCACCTCATATTTTTATTAGAACAAATACATTGTTCTATAACACATATACCACACGCGCCCGCCCACGTCAAGCGGGTGCTTTTTTGCGCTCGGATCGGGTGGTGTAAGCTGGTGCAGCAGCGCAAGGCGCGGCCGGTGATGGTGCAGGGTGTGCGGTTTGGTTTGGGTGTGCCGGTTGGGGGGAAGCCCGTTAGTGTTTGCAGTATGTACCGGGGGTTT
>JAGBUH010000104.1 GCA_017630915.1 Clostridia bacterium | reverse complement strand
GATGCACAGTCGGAAATGTTAGAACTCGCCGACAAGATTGATGCACCTTTGGGTTGTTCGATGATGGGGCTTTCCTGTATTGCGACAAATCACCCCCGATTCCTCGGTATGCACGGCATGCACGGACATTATGCTTCCTCGATGTCGATGCACAATGCCGACCTTATTATCGCGTTGGGCGTTCGTTTTAACGACAGAGCCACTGGCAACCGTGAAAAATTCGCACGTGCCGCAAAGATAATTCATATCGACGTTGACGGTTCCGAACTTTCGAAAAACGTCAGCGCTTATTGCGGATTGCGCGGCGACTTGAAGCAAACCTTGCTTAAACTTCTTCCCTTGATTAACGACAACAAGAAACCTTTGTGGCAGGAAAAAATCGCCTCGTTCAAAAGCGAAGAAGCCGAATATTCCGACAAGCGAGAGGGATTAACTCCTAAAAACGCCCTCACGACTGTCAATAAATATCTTGCCGAAAATACAGCCGTTATCACCGACGTCGGACAGCACCAGATTTGGTCGGCTCAATACCTCAAACTTTGCCGCGACCGCCGTTTCATAACAAGCGGTGGCTTGGGCACGATGGGGTTCGGCTTGGGTGCGGCTATCGGAGCATCGTTCGGCACGAAAGAAAGAAGCGTTCTTATCACGGGTGACGGCAGTTTCGGAATGAGTTTGCAGGAACTTGCAACCGCTGTTACATACAACGTTCCGATTGTTATTCTTATTATGAACAACGGCGTTTTGGGCATGGTTCGTCAATGGCAGACTTTATTCTTTGACAAGCATTATTCTCACACGGTTCTTGACCGCAAAACCGATTTTGTTTCGCTTGCGTGCTCGTTCGGCGCAGACGGCGTTAAGGTTTCGACGGTTGACGAACTTGATTCGGCACTGCAACGCGCGTTTGATTATAACGGTCCGTTTGTCATTGATTGCGCGATTGACAAAGACGAATTTGTTCTTCCTATGCTCCCTCCGGGTGGCAGTATGGACGATATTATCGTAAAGGCGGGTGACTGATATGAATAAATACACGGTTGCGGTTCTCGTCAGAAACCAATCGGGTGTTCTTAACCGAGTGACGAGCATGTTCAGACGCCGTCAGTTCAACATCAGCGCACTCACGGTTAGCGAAACCGAATCAAGCGAATTTTCGAGAATCACGGTTGTTTTTGACGGCGAGGAAACCTATAAACAGCAGCTTATCAACCAACTTTACAAGTTGCCCGACGTTTGTTCCATCAAGGAGTTTAATTCTGACAACTCAATCAGTTGCGAATTACTGCTTATTAAGGTTGAAAACAACCCCGACACTCGCGAAGACGTTAGAAACGCGGCAGAGGCGTTCGGCGCAACGTACGTCGATTATTCAAAGGATTCGGTGATGCTCCGCCTTGCCGACAATTCGGGAAAGATTGACGACTTCATCAACCTTATGCGCGAATATAAGATTCTTGAAATTTGCAGAACGGGCAGCGTTTCGCTCGAAAAAGGCAGTACGACGATTAGACAGACGATAAATTTTTAGAAATGATGTAAAAAAGACGGGCATTGCCCGTCTTTTTATTTAGTATAAGGACTATGAAAAAGATATTTTTAGAAGTCTGCGTATAAATTCGAACTATTGCAGAGTTATTGCGGTGTCGCGCGACATTCCAATGTTTCTCTTGCAGCGGCAATTGCCTTTTCCTTAGTATCGTACATACCTGTCGGCAAAACATTTACGGCAGGTGCCCAATAGTACATACCAAAATAATCATCAAAATCTATTTCCATGATATCATAGGTATATACATTATGATTGCAGAAAATTTCGATATAGCAATCATCGCTAATATCAATTATTTCAATAGCATTTGAGTCAACGCTTTTGGGTTGTCGTGTAGTGAACACGCCTTTGGATTTATCAAACTGCCATGTTGTAGAACGCATCGTTTTTTTGCCAAAAGGGTTAATGAATTTCGAAAAGCCGAACCAAGTGTAGCCAATACATTCATCTTCTCTACCATCGTGATACATCACAAAGTATTTTTCCGACGATAAGGTCTTGCCCTTGTAATATTCAACATGCCGAATTTTACATTCGAACAGATCTCTTAAAAATGACTTTGCTCGTTCAACATAATTATTTTCTCCATCTTGAAGTTCTGAGGAATAATCCTCGAAATGATAGTGGTCGGTAAAATAGAATGCAATAACTTCATTATCTAAAACCTCAAACCCCACATGGTTTTTCGCATCAATAGTTACAAAGTCAGACTTATAGTTACGATTGCGCCAATCTTTGTTTTCGCCAGTAATCTCAAGAGTGGCATTTTCAATATAAGGTTTTATTGCATCTAACAATATCGAGGTCGTTTCAAAATTCATAGTATCACCCCTTTAATAATATTATATCACAATATATTATATAATTCAATGCTTTGCAGAGCAAAGCTACCTTTTCTCTTCTCTTTTCACTCTT
>JAGBUH010000011.1 GCA_017630915.1 Clostridia bacterium | reverse complement strand
TCGCGCAGTTTTACGGCAATTTTCGACACCGAAAGTCCGCCGTAACCGATATTGTTATACAAATCGTCAACGTCGGGAAGCGACAAACGGTTCGCGAGATTTTTCATGATCTCGTTCTTTTGCGCTTCGGTGTATTGACGTCCGTAACGTTTGATTTCGCGTTCAAGTTCGGTTTTGCCGACAACAATGTTTTCGGCACGCAATTCTTTCTTAAAGAATTGCTTTATCTTATTTCTCGCTTCGCCCGAACGTACTATTTTAAGCCAATCACGCGACGGACCTTTCGACGAAGCACTTGTTAAAACTTCGACAATCTGTCCCGTTTCAAGTATCGTATCAATAGGCACAATGCTTCCGTTCACCTTTGCGCCGACCATTTTGTTGCCGACTGCCGAGTGAATGGCATAAGCAAAGTCGATAGGCGTACTGTTGTTAGGAAGATTCACAACGTCACCCTTGGGGGTGAATACAAATATTTCGTCTTCGAAAAGGTCGATTTTAAGGGGACGGAAAAATTCGTCGGGGTCGTCGGCATCCTTTTCGGTTTCGATAAGGGTGCGAATCCATTGAAGTTTCGCATCAATATCCTCTTTTGCCTTTTCACCCGATTTATATTTCCAATGCGCCGCGATACCGTATTCGGCAACTTGGTGCATTTCCCACGTTCTGATTTGAACTTCAAACGGGATACCTTCTTTACCGATAACCGTCGTATGAAGCGAACGGTACATATTCGGCTTGGGGGTGGAAATATAGTCTTTAAATCTACCTGGGATAGAATTAAACTGTTCGTGAATAATACCGAGCGCGGCATAACAGTCAAGTTCGGTATCAACGATAATACGCAACGCATAAAAATCGTAAATCTCGTCGAACTGTCTGCTTTGGGTGTACATCTTCTTATAGATGCTGTAAATCGTCTTCACTCTGCACGAAAGAGTAAACTTTACGTTATACGACTTTAAACTATCTACTACCTTTTCGGTCGCTTTGTCCAAAAAGTCCTTGTTTTCGCCGTAACGCTTGTTTATCTCCTCGGATACCTCGTTGTAACCGATCGGGTCCAAATAATAAAGCGCAAGTGTTTCGAGTTCCTGCTTTATCTTTTGGATACCGAGTCTATGCGCAAGCGGTGCATAAACGTGCATGGTTTCAAGCGCAATCGAGCGTTGCTTTTCGGGAGAACGCACGTCAAGAGTGCGCATATTGTGAAGTCTGTCACAAAGTTTTACGAATATAACGCGGATATCCTTGCTCATCGCGAGGAACATCTTACGCAGATTTTCTATACTTTCGTCTTGCTTGGTTTCAAACGGAATATGAACAAGTTTTGTCACACCGTCAACAATATCGGCAACATCTGCGCCGAATTCCTTGCGGATTAGCGCAAGGTCGATCTTATCCGAGCAGTCTTCAACCGTATCGTGCAAAAACGCGGCACAAACCGAGTCGGTATCGAGTTGGAGATTCAAAACCTCCTCGGCAACCGACAAGGGGTGAACGATATAGTCCTCACCCGAAATACGCTTTTGACCTTCGTGCAGTTTATCGGCATATTCGTATGCTTTATAAATTTTTTCGTAATCGTAACTGCCGGCCTCTTTTATACGGGCAAACAGCATTTCGGCTTGTTTAAGCATTATTTTTACCCTTGCCTCCCGAGCGTATTGCACAGAGAAGCGGCGATTCATCAATATTTATTTTACCCGACGAAGGCATCATCTTCAAAAACGCGGTATTGCCGCCCTCGCGGTATGTAAGCGATATGAGTTTTTGTTCGTTCAACACTTCAAGAATTACACGGAATTTGCAAAGTGTAACGTCAATATCAAAATCATGTCTTAAAGTCTTAACGGCAGAGGTTAACGAAACAACTCGGCCTTCATGTCCTGTTTCGCGACGGATATATCTGAAAATGTTACGAAAATCCGACAAATCGGGGATATCGTGTTCTGCATTTTCGTAATATTTTCCCGAAAGCAACATATCAAAATGTTGATTGCAGGTATCGATACTTTCCTGTTCACCGCAAGCCAATTTAATCTCTTTCACAAACAACTGAGGCGAACGCGAACCCATATATTCATTTATATCAACGCTGAATACAACGTCGCACTTGTCGCCTTCGCAATAATCGAAGTTGTCAAACGGCATACCGAAATACACGGCGTTGAGCGAATAACCTCTCTCGTTTTCGCTTCCGGTTATACGGAACCTAACGTGTTTGCCTTGTGACAACGGTATGATATCGTGAAGTGTCACGTTACGTAAAACGAGTATGGGTTGAGGATTCGAAAGTCCGAACGGTTCAAGACGCAAAATTTCGTCTATACCCTTTTCGGTAAGTTCGGAAAATTTCGCTTCACATTCTATTTCCAAAGGAACCGCGCAATCGGTACTGTCAAGCAACTGCGATGCATATTCGTTGATTTTTTTACGGAATTCGTCAATTTTCGAAGTTTCAATCGAAAGACCTGCGGCAAGTTCATGTCCGCCGTATTCAACAAGAAGTCCGCCGCAAGAAGACAGCGCGTCCATAAGCGAAAATCCCTTGATACTTCTGCCCGAGCCCTTTGCGATATCGCCATCAAGTGAGAACAAAATACAAGGTCGCGAATAACGTTCGGCTATCTTCGAAGCAACAACCCCGATAACGCCTTGATGCCAACCGTCATAGGCAAGCACGAGGAAGCGGTCATCTAAATACGATTGTTCGATAAGTTCGACAGCCTGTTCATATATGGTTTGCTCGGTAACTTGACGCAATTTATTTATTTCGCAAAGTTCTTCGGCAATAACATCGGCTTCTTGCGAATCGGTCGCAAGCAACAATTCAACCGCGCGCGAAGCACAAGCAATTCTTCCCGCGGCATTTATACGGGGTGCAAGAACATAACCAACGGTTGCGGAGGTTATCTTCTTGACCTTTTTGCCGTATTTAACGATACCTGCGCGGCGCATAAGTGCCAATAAACCGAGGTTTTCGGTTTCGGCAAGTTTTTGCAAACCGATACCGATTATACGTCTGTTTTCGCCGATTATAGGCATAACGTCGGCAACCGTACCGACGGCAATTATATCCGAATAAAGTTCGAGTATTCTTTCGGTACTGCCTTCAAGAGCGCAAAGCAACTTAAAGACAACGCCTACGCCTGCAAGATTACGGAAGGGATATTCGCTGTCCTCGCGGTGCGGATTTACTACCGCAACGGCATCGGGCATAACTTCACGGCAGGAATGGTGGTCGGTAACGACCATATCTATTCCTATACTCTTAGCATACTCGGCTTCTGCCACAGCAGTTACACCGGTATCAACCGTAATTATAAGGTCAACCTTGCCCTTCATTTTGTCTATAACGGGCAAACTCAATCCGTACCCCTCGGAAATGCGCTCGGGTATAAAATATTCACATTCCACCCCGCGCGAGCAAAGATAGAGATAGAGCATGACAGTACTTGTTACGCCATCCACATCATAGTCGCCGTATATGCAAATTCGCTGTTTCTTTTCTATCGCCTGCGTTATACGTTCAACCGCCTTATCCATATCTTTCAGAAGAAACGGGTCATAAAGCGGAATGGAATCTTTGTTAAGGAAAACCTCTATTTCTTCCTTGGTGTAAAGACCGCGATTTATTAAAATCTTCGCAGTAAGCGGTGAAAGTTTACATTCTTTGGAAATTTTTTCGCAAAGTGCATCATCTATTTCGCTTATCTGCCATTCGCGTTTTGTCATCTCCTCACCTCTTTCTTGAATTTATATCACATCATTCATTTTCTGTTATTTCAAATTTAACGGTATGGTCTTCATTAAGAATATACACCAAAGCGTATTCGCCTCCAAGCGAAATACTTGCATTCGCGCTGTACGAACCGCCGGCTTCAACCGTCACTCTGTCAAAATCGACCGTTGCGGTAATAGCTTCAAAATCAATTTCATCTATCGCTTCACGTGCACCGATAATCTTGATTTGCAAATCGTTATTTATCTTACATTGTTCCCCTTCGGGAAGATTGAGAACGTTTATTTTTTCGGATTTGATGTTATAGGTGCGTACCGCAAGTTTAGGCATGGTAACACGCACGTCGATTTTGGATATACCGCTGTCGTTGGTAATCCCGGACGGGAGCATAGAACCGACGTTGAATTCAAACTCTTTATTTCCGTCTATCGCCGTTTCGTCAATAGAAAGCACAAGTTCATCAATTCCGCTAAGCACGTTAGGCGAACCCGAAACCATAATTGATTCCGCCGAAACTTCAAGCGTAACATCATCGGCATCGAACATACCGCCGTTAAACATCACTCTGACAGGCAAAGTTTTCTGCTTCGTAACCGTAACGGTTACATACGCCGTGCTTTCGGAAACCGTGACATAGGGATTATCGATAACCTTACCGCTTTTATCGCGGAGTTCGATAACACCGTAACCGTAAATATTGTCGCTTATTTCATATCCGTCAAGATTGAACTTCACATACGCGCCTTCGACCGAATCGAGCACCGAAGCAGGACCCGACACGATTACCGACAAGGGATTTGCGACCGAATTCACGAAAGAAATTCCTTCCGACATAACATAACCGTCGCCCGTATCGACCGACACCGAAAGCATTTCATCGCGTTGAGTAAACTCGTCTACGTAAACGGTTGCGGTTGTCGAGGATTGCGAAACAACTTCAATTCCGTTGGGAGAATATACAACTATGTTAAGTGTTTGAGTTCCTGCACTTTGAGATTGCGAAACATCAATAACCGCACGAAAATCCGAGGAATTCAGCGCATTGAGTTCCGAACGTTTGCCCTTTGCAACAACGGTTATCGACGAAAACTCCTGTTCTCTTGCCAAGGTATAACCTTTGTTTTCGGCAAGTGCCGATTCACCCTCGATTACTACCTCAACGCCGTCGAAAGTACGTTCAAAAAGCGTGCTGTCATAACCGATTGCGTATATCCAAAGCATGAACGCTCCAAGAAACGAAAGTACAATCAAAGCGGCTTTTTGTGTATTCGAAATATTTTTATTTTGCTTTACTTTGGATTCTTCTTTATTCTTCATCCTTTGTATCGCCGCCTCTTTTGAAAATTTTACCCTTTACAACCTCTGCGATATGCTTTTTATCTTCGCCGATAAGATTGGTGGCGAGATAGGATTCCAACTTCTTGCGAGTGAGGTTGCGTTGAAGATTTCCGTCTGCCGCAATCGAAATAGCACCCGTTTCCTCCGAAACTACCAAAACGAGCGCATCGCTGTTCTCGCTCATGCCGATAGCAGCACGGTGGCGCGTTCCGAGTTCTTTTACGATATTTTCGTTAGAAGAAAGCGGAAGAAAACAGCCTGCCGCGTGAATACGGCCTTTACGAATAATAACCGCGCCGTCATGCAACGGGGCTTTGTTGTAGAAAATATTACCGAGCAGGAAAGAAGACGTAACTGCATCAATAGTCGTACCCGTACGGATAACGTCGCCCAAACGGGTGTTGCGTTCAAAAACGATAAGCGCGCCCGTTTTTTGCTTCGAAAGTTCTTCAACCGCAACGACAATCTCACCTATCGCACTTTTAAGAACCGCGGCTTCGTCACCGTCTAATCTGCCCTTAAAGTTGTCGCTGACACCGCCCACTTTTTCGAGCGCACTTCTGAGTTCGGGTTGGAAAACGATTACAATAGCAATTAAACCAACCGAGAAAACGCCGTTGAGTATGTAATTAAGCGCACGCATTTCGAACAGATTGCTCAAAAGGAGCAAAACGAACAAGAATGCGACACCGAGCAACAATTTACCCGCGCGACGTCCGCGTACAAATTTTATAACCCAGAAAAGCAACAACGCAACTATTGCAATATCAAGTAAATCAATAATACCTATATCTGCAAGTTGATTCCAGACATATTCAAAATAATCAAGAATTGCGTTCATTTCTTTCGCCCCTTTCGGTCGTTTAATTAAAATATTTTAACATGCTGTGTAATATCGTGTCAACGGTAGTATTTGGGTTAAATGTCAAAAAATTCCTTGTGTTTCAACAACTTTTCAATTGCTCTGCCTCGGTGGCTGATTGAATTTTTTTCTTCCGACGTCATTTCGGCAAAGGTCTTATCAAACGGAGGATAATAGAATATGGGGTCGTAACCGAATCTGCCGTCGCCTTTCATTTCGTCGATGATTACACCTTCGCTTTCGCCGTTTACGTACAACGTTTCACCGTCGGGACGGCAAACGCAAAGTGAGCAAACGAATTTTGCATCTCTTTCCCTATCGGGATATTTATTGAGTTCGGCTAACAATTTATCGATATTATCTTGGTCACTTGCATTTTCGCCTGCATAACGCGCCGAATATACCCCCGGTGCACCGCCAAGCGCATCAACGACAAGACCGCTATCGTCGGCAACCGAAATCAAGCCCGAAAACTCACAAAGAGTATGTGCCTTAATGTGTGCATTACCCTCGAACGTGTCGGCATCTTCGATGATGTCGCCTTTGAATCCCACGTCTTTTAACGTAAGTATTTCGGCTTCCACGCCCATTTGTTCAAAGCAGGAACGGAATTCCGAAACCTTGTGGGCATTATTTGTCGCAAAAACAACCTTTATCATTCTTTTTCGTCCTCAAAGAAAGCATTTATAAATTCGCTCGGATTGAAGGGACGCAAATCGTCAATTCCCTCTCCGACACCGATAAATTCAACGGGGATACCAAGCTCGCGCTTAATCGCAAGGATTATACCGCCCTTTGCAGTACCGTCAAGTTTAGTTAATACAAGCCCCGTGATATTCGCCGCCTTGCCGAATTCTTTTGCCTGAATAAGCGCATTTTGTCCCGTCGATGCGTCCAAAACAAGCAATGTTTCACGCGTGGAATCGGGTGCTTCGCGGTCAATAACGCGATTGATTTTCGCAAGTTCGTCTATAAGGTTCTTTTTATTATGCAATCTGCCCGCGGTATCGACAATAAGCACGTCACTGTTTGCCTTTTTCGCGGCGGCGATAGCATCGAAAACAACTGCGGCAGGGTCTGCGCCCTCGTTTTGTTTTATTATCGGCACGTTATTTCTGTCCGCCCAGATAGTCAATTGCTCTGCGGCGGCGGCACGGAAAGTGTCGGCGGCGGCAAGCATTACCTTTTTGCCCTGTTCGGAAAGGCAATGGGTAATTTTACCGATAGAAGTGGTTTTGCCAACACCGTTTACACCGATGATAAGCAAAATATTCAAACCGTTTTTAAGTTCCAATTCGCCGCTAACGCCGACCGATTCGGTAAGAATAGCGCGGAATTCTTCTCTTGCGAGATTTGCTTCTTTTATCTTCTTTTCTTTAAGTCTTTCGCGGAGTTCGTCAACGAGATAATCCGAGGTTTCAACCCCAACGTCTGCCATAATAAGCAAATCGCAAAGTTCCTCATAAAAATCCTCATCAACCTTGTCGTAAGACGAAAACAAATCGTTAACCGGCTTCAAAAGCGCGTCTTTCGTCTTTTTTAAGCCGTTTTTAAGTTTATCAAAAAAACTCATATCCGAGAAATAATCTCCTTAAATCATTTAATTATTCGGCATACTCTTTGATAATATCGTCAAGTTTTGCCATGTTAAGCTTCATGTAATCCGAAATACCCTTTTGACGCATAGTGATACCGTAAATCGTATCGGCGCGTTCCATCGTTCCGCGACGGTGAGTGATAAGGATATATTGTGTCTTGTCGCTGTTACGGCGAACGTAAGATGCCAACTTAACGATATTCACGTCATCAAGCGCACTTTCAATTTCGTCAAATACACAGAACGGAGAGGGATTTACCCTTTGCAACGCGAGATACAGCGAAATCGCCGCAAATGATTGCTCACCGCCCGAAAGAAGCGAAATCGAACGAACACTCTTTCCGGGGACTTTAAGAACGATATCAATACCGCATTCGAGAGGAAGCAAGGGGTCAGTAAGTTCCGCCCTCGCGCTGCCGCCGCCGAAAAGTTCGGTAAACACGGCGTTGAATTCGGTGTTTATCTTTTCAAAGCATTCGAGGAAGGTTTCCTTCATGCCCGATGCAAGTTTTGCAATCGTTCTGTCAAGCGATGCCCTTGTTTTGTTGAGGTCGTCGGTCTGCTCGGTAAGGAAATCGTAACGTTCTTTTGTCACGCGGTATTCTTCAACCGCATTGACGTTAATAACACCCATAGCGCGAATTTTCGCTTTGAGCGAAGCGAGGCGCGTGCTCGCTTTATCCATCTTTTCTTTCGGCAAACGATAGGGTTGAGCATCGGAATAGGTAAGTTCGTATTCGTCCCAAAGTTTACCCGTGACGGTATCGTATTCGGTATTGACCGAGGTGCATTTCATTTCGGATTCTGCAACCGCGCGGAAAGCCTCTTCCTTTGCGGCAGCAACAATCTTTTGTTTACTGCGCATCTCGTTTAATTGTTTTTCTTTTTCTTCTCTGCCTAAAACAAGGTCGGAAAGACGTTTATCACAATTCGCAATAACCGAATCACATTCGGCACATTCGGCGTTAAGTCTGCCTATCTCGGCGACACATTCCTTTATTACGTTTTCCGCCTTTTCGATAGAAGCGCTACCGAGTGTGATACGTGCCGAAAGTTCGGTTTCACGGCGAACCGAAACGGCAAGTCTTTCGTTCGCAACCGAAACCTCGTTCTTCGCAGCAAACAGGCTCATTCTCGCTTCGTTAACTTCGGCAAACGCAATTTCTTCGGCGCGTTTAAGGTTTTCGGCGTTAAGACGTGCTTCGTCGCGTGCCTTTGTTGCCTCGCCGATAGCAATTAAAAGTTTTTCGTTTTCTTTATTTATTTCGGCAAGTTCGTTTTCGAGTTTTGCCAAAATCTCGCCGTCGGAGGCAAGAGAATCTATGCGGTTTTCTTCTTCTTTGATACGAACCGAAAGCGAATCCTTGGTTGCAACATGCCCCGCTTTCGCTGTATTTGCTTCCGAAAGCGTAACACGAAGCGATTCGAGTTCATTATCTGCTTTTGCACAGTCTTCTGTAATTTTTCCGCTTTGAACTTCGAGTTTCTTTATATTTTCTTCGCGTTCTTTAATCTTTTCGCCAAGACGTTCGATATTCATCGCACGAGTAAACACGCCGACCTTAACCGCCGACGAACCGCCGGTATAACTACCGCCCGCGTTGATTATCTGACCGTCAAGGGTAACAATCTTGATTCTGAAACCGCTTTTTCTTGCAATAGCAGATGCGGAATCAATATTATCTGCAATAACCGTTCTGCCGAGCAGGTCATTGACAACCCCCTCGAACTTGTTATCAAATTTCGCAAGTTCGGAAGCGATGCCGATATAACCCGACATATCCTTAATCGCAGAAACGTCGCATTTTTTGCCGTTGACACTTTGTAAAGGCAGGAATGTCGCTCTGCCGAGTTTGTTTTCTTTAAGATAACGGATACAAGCCTTTGCGTCCGATTCCTTATCGACAACGATAAACTGCACCGATGCGGCAAGTGCCGTTTCAAGCGCGATAACATATTCGCTCTCGGAGGAAATAATATTCGAAACAGTTCCGTAAAGACCGATTTTTTCGCCGTTGTTCTTGATTTCGCCCGAAGTACAGTCATTGATAACACGTTTTACGCTTTCGGAATAACCTTCAAGCAGATTTTCGAGCCTTGTCAATTGGTCGCGGCGTTGTTCTTCACCGGAAAGCGCGATTTTTTCTTCGGTTATTTTGTCACCGACTTCGCGCAGTTTTTGTAAAAGTGAAGCGCGTTCATAATCAATCGAAATAATCTTATTTTCAGTATCGTTTACAAGTTTTGATGCAACATTAAGCGCTTCATCTATCTTTGATAATTCGTCTTCGAGCGCCTTCATACGCTCACGCGCCGCGGTAAGACGGTCGGCATTTTCTGCCGCGTTACGTCTTTCGGCTTCAAGCGATGCTTTACATCCTGCCTCGCGTGCGGTAAGCGACGCCTTTTCCGAAACAAGCATTTCATACAACGAGGCGGCATTTTCGCCCGACTTGTCGGCGGAAAGCGATTCATTTCTTGCCGTTTCGTATTTCGTTTCAGCCTTTGCAGAATCGGTTTCGTATTTAACAAGTTTTTCTTCGGCTTCCTTTTTCGCCGCTTCACATTCGGCGGTGTTTTTCTCGGCTTCTGTCTTTTCGGCAATAGCCGCAGATATAGCCGCCTTTGCCTCATTCGCCGATTCTTCGGAGTGGGCAATTTCGTTTTCGCAGACGGCTTTTTTACCCTCTGCTTCGCCTTTTTTATGTACCGCTTCGGTCTTTTCGCGTTCACATTCGCTCATAATACGCGAAAATTCATAACTTTCGTTAAGAATCCTATCGGTTGCTTCGTCACATTCCGCAACCTCGCGTTCTGCCGATTCAAGCGATATCTTTGCACTTGCAAGGTCGGTTTCACATTCAACACGTCTTGCTCTTAAAAATTCAAGTCTGTCGAGCCAAAGGGTAATTTCGATACCCTTCTTTTCTTCGCTCAAAACGAGATACTGTTTAGCGTTTTCAGCCTCTTTTTCAAGCGGACCGATTCGCGAAGAAATTTCCGACAAAATATCGTTAACGCGCACCAAGTTTGCCTCGGTATCGCGCAATTTACGTTCGGCTTCCAACTTCTTGTAACGGATTTTGGAGATACCTGCCGCTTCTTCGAAGATACTTCTTCTTTCGTCGTCTTTTTGAGAAAGAACTTCGGCAATTTTACCCTGACCGATAACCGAATAACCCTCTCTGCCGATACCCGTATCGTAAAACAGTTCGTAAATATCCTTCAAACGAACCTGTTTTTTGTTTATATAATACTCACTTTCGCCGCTTCTATAAAGTTTACGTGTGACCGTAACCTCGGTAGAATCGGAAAGGCGATACCCGTTGCTTTTTGCAGATTCGCCCTCTGTTTGCTCGGTTTCGCTTTCGATAGTGATGTGATTTGCGCGGTTATATTCTTCTTCGGTGTCGATACAAAGCGAAACCGAAGCACAGTTTGCGGCGGTGCGCGATGCAGTACCGTTAAAGATAACGTCTTCCATTCTGCTTCCGCGCAGCGATTTCGCACTCATTTCGCCCAAAACCCAACGGATAGCATCGGAAATATTTGATTTACCGCTTCCGTTAGGGCCGATAATGGCGGTGACGCCGCTGTCAAAGTTAATGCGCGTTTTGTCGGGGAATGACTTAAACCCATGCATTTCTATTGCTTTTAAGCGCATATTTTAAACACTCCTTACACTTACACAAGGTTCAAAACGGGGTATATCCATAGGTATGATTTCTACATTCAATGCGCCCGTTTTTTCCTTAATCCGATTTATTGCGGCACAATTATGTCCGCGAAGCATCGAGATGTCGGATTTCCTCACCCCGATACTCAATATTTTACCGTCACACCGATTTACCTTTTCAGCGATTATATCGGCATAAACGTAGCTTTTCACAAGTTCCCCAATCGACGGGTGGTTCGCACCGAACGGCGCGTTAACCAAATTTTCGGAGGAATGAAGCCCGATGCGAAGCACGTTAACCCCTGCATCGAGAAAAATCTTATAGCATTTTGCGGTTCGTTCAACCGCGTCAAAAAGAGATAACGGTTTATATTCACCCGAAAGAGTCATATCGTAAAGTTTTGTGCCCTCAAAAACGACCGTTGGGTAGATTCGCGATTCGAGTGCGCCCATTTTTACGATATCTTTTGCCGTTTGAATTTCGCTTTCCAACGTCGAATTCGGCAAACCAATCATCATTTGACCGCCGAAAACAAATCCCTTTTCGGTAATCATTTGCGATGCAACAAACGAATCCTTTGCGGTATGTCCGCGATTTGACGAAAGCAAGACAGAATCATCGGTGCTTTGCACACCCAACTCGATATTTTTAACGCGATAACGTTTAAGCAATTCCAAAACCGATTCATCAATACAATCGGGACGGGTTGAAATTCGTATACTTTCAGCAACGCCTTTATCTATGTACTCATTAGCGACTGACAGTAACTTTTCCATGCGATTTCGGTCGATTGCAGTAAAACTACCGCCGAAAAAGGCAATCTGGCTTTCTGAAAATTTGTTATCAAATTCGCTTTCCAACAGCGAAGTCAGTTCTTTAACTTCGCAATTCAAATCCTTCTCGGCAGATTCGCCCGTTATTTTCACCTGCGAACAGAAGACACAGCAGTTAGGACAACCTGCATGAGGGACAAAAAACGGGATATTACGATGGTTCTTCATCTAATTCTCCGAGCAAAACCAAGGCTTCTCTTGCGGCAACCTGTTCTGCCTCGCGTTTGCTTCTGCCCTTGCCTTTGCCTAACAGATTCGAATTTAAGTACACTTCATAACTGAAAATACGGTCATGAGGAGGTCCTTCTTCGCCGACAAGAACGTAGGTGAGTTCTTCCTCAGGAGTTTGTTGAACGATTCGTTGAAGTCTTGATTTATAATCCTCTGTGCCGATTTTTATTACCTTTTCGACGTTCGATTCGATAAACGGAAGCACAAAGTTCTTCGCGCTTTCCATACCGCCGTCAAGATAAATAGCGGCGATAAGCGCTTCAAAAGCATCAGCTATCGTGCTTTTTCTGTGTCTGCCGCCCGAAGAAGCCGATTCACCCTTGCCAAACAGCATATAATCGCCGAGCGAAATGCTGTTAGCAAATTGCGCCAAGGTATCCTCGCAGACAAGCGCGGCACGGGTACGTGTTAAAAAGCCTTCGTCGGCATCGGGAAAGCGGTTATACAAGAATTCCGCCGTGATAACCGAAAGTATCGAATCGCCCAAAAACTCGCTTCGTTCGTTACTCACCGTAAACCCTTTTTTACGGTTTTCGTTACAGTAAGACGAGTGAGTAAGCGCGACGGTAAGCAACTTCGTATCGCGGAAGATATATTTAATTTCTTTTTCAAGAAGGAAAAAATCCTTTTCTTCCATTTGAGTTTACTCCTCAACCGTTTCGGTCTTTTTTGCCATAGTAGATGCAATTTTATCAATCGTTCCGCCTTGACAGTAAAGCATAACCTGTTTTATCGCAGAACGGAAGGAATATGCATCCGAACTGCCGTGCGCCTTAACGACGGGTTTAGCCAAGCCCAAGAACGGCGCTCCGCCGTATTCCGACGGGTCAAGACGCTTCTTTAATTTTTTTGTGTGTTTCAAGGTGAGCGCACCTGCAACCGTCGCAACTTTCGAGGCGTGAAAAAGGTCTTTAATCGACTTGGACATAAACTTGCCCATACCCTCGATAAGCTTCAAAGTGATATTGCCCGTAAAGCCGTCGCAAACAAGCACGTCACATTCACCGAACGGAACGGCTTTTCCTTCGCAGTTTCCGACAAAGTTTATGGTATTATCTTCTTTCAAAAGCGCGTACGATTCAGTATACAAAGGTATGCCCTTATGCGCTTCGGTTCCGTTATTCAGCAACGCAACACGGGGATTTTCAACGCCCAAAACATTTTCAGCGTATATTGAACCCATTCTTGCATAAAGCAACATAACTTCGGGGGTTGCATCAAGGTTCGCACCGCAATCCAAAAGCACAAAAGGTTGTGTCAACGGTATAACCGAGCCGAGAGCGGCACGACGGATACCTTTTATTCTTCTGATAATGAGCGAAGCGGCGGTAAAGAGTGCACCGGTATTACCCGCGCTCACCACGGCATCGGCTTCGCCGTTTTTGCAGAGTTCACATGCCTTAACAAGCGTGGAATTCTTTTTTTCTTTCATAACAATGCCGGGTTCGTCGGTCATTTCGACAATACTTTCGGCAACACAAGTTTTTACGTTATCGGGCAAATTCGAAAGCGATTCAATCGCTTCGTTTGTGCCGACAAGAATCAGATTCAACCCCTCGGTTGCAAACTCGTTGGCGGCATCAATCGCGCCTTTTGCGAGTTCGCTTGCAGGATTGTCACCGCCCATTATATCGACTGCTACGGTAATTTTCATCGATTATTCACCCTCGCTCCAACCGCAGTTATTCTTGCAATAATAAACTTCGCGTGTTTTTTTCTTCAAAGCGGGAGCGCCGCATTGAGGACATTTACGCTCGGTAGGTAAGTCCCAAGACGAAAAATTACATTTCGGATAATCTTCACAAGCGTAATAAGTCTTGCGGCTCTTGGTTTGTTTTATCATAATACGTTTACCGCAATCGGGGCAGGCTATTCCGCTGTCGCGGCGGTAGGGTATCGTCGTCTTGCAGTCGGGATAGTTACGGCAGGCAAAGAAATTACCGTGAGGTCCTTTGCGGAGAAGCATATCGTTTCCGCAGTTGGGACATTTTTCGTCGGCAAGGACTTCGGGTGACTTCTTTTCGTTTTCGGTTTCGTTTGATTTCGTATTTTCCGCATCAAGACGTTTGGTGTTACGGCAACGCGGATAGTTGGGACAAGCGGCAAATTTGCCGTAACGTCCCGTTTTTTCAACCATTATTGCACCGCATTTTTCGCACACGATACCTGTTTCAACCTTGGGAAGTTCAACACGCTCGCTTCCAAGCGTCTTTTCGGCTTCTTCAAGCTGAGCGCTGAAATGGCGGTAGAATTCATGCAATACCGCGATATATTCGGAAGTGCCGTCTTCAATTTTATCAAGGTCTTCTTCCATTTCGGCGGTAAATTTATAGTCAACGATATGCGAAAACGCCTTTTTCATCGTTTCGGTGGTGATAACACCCAAATCGGTGGGAACGAGGAATTTTCCTTCTCGACGGATATAACCGCGCGAAATAATCGTCGTAATCGTCGCTGTATAGGTCGACGGTCTGCCTATTCCCTTATCTTCGAGCACCTTGATAAGCGAACCTTCGGTAAATCTCGAAGGAGGTTGAGTGAATTTCTGTTCGGGGTTGATTTCCGAAGCCGTCAATTTTTCGCCCTCGTTAAGTTCGGGAAGCATCGAACCGCTTTCTTCATCGCCGTTCTCGTCGGGAATATCGCCGTAAACCGCCGCAAAACCCTTGAACTTAACCGAATGTCCGTTTGCACGGAAAGCGCAACCGTTCGACACGATATCGGCGGTAACGGTATCGAGCAATTCGGGAGCCATTTGCGACGCGATAAAGCGTTCCCAAATCAATTTATAAAGTCTGTATTGGTCGTTAGTTATCTTTCCGCGAAGCGAATCGGGAGTAATCGTCGGGTCGGTCGGGCGAATCGCTTCGTGCGCGTCTTGCGCGTTCTTTTTGAGTTTGTATTTGTTGGGCGTTGCGGGATAATATTCCTTGCCGTAATTTGCAATAATCACATTTTTTGCCGATTCGCGCGCTTCGTCGGAGATACGCAAAGAGTCGGTACGCATATACGTAATTAGACCGTGAGTGCTCTTTTCGCCGATGTTTACGCCTTCGTAAAGTTCTTGGGCGATAAGCATCGTTTTTTGCGATTGAAAGGATAATTTACGGTTTGCTTCCTGTTGAAGCGTGGAAGTGATAAACGGAGGCGCGGGACGGCGTTGTTTAAGCGCGCGTTTAACGCTTTCGATATAGAAGTTGTCTTTATCTATCGAGGAAAGAATCTCTTTGACTTCGGCTTCGTTGGTCAATTCCAACTTCTTACCGTCTTTGCCGTAAAATTTTGCTTTGAAAACCTCACCGTTATCGGTAACGAACAAAGCGCCGATAACCCAAAATTCTTCGGGAACGAACGCGTTGATTTCCTGTTCACGTTCGACAACGATTCTCGTTGCAACCGATTGAACACGTCCTGCGGACAAACCGTTTTTGATGTGTTTCCACAAGAACGGACTTATCTTATAACCAACCAAACGGTCGAGAATACGTCTTGTCTGTTGGCTGTTGACAAGGTTCATATCAATATCTCTCGGATGCTTTATAGCCTCTTTTACCGTGTTTTTGGTAATCTCGTTGAAAGTGATACGCTTTGTCTTTGACGGGTCGAGAGATAGCACGTTTGCGAGATGCCAACTGATAGCCTCGCCCTCTCTATCAGGGTCGGCTGCAAGAAATACGCGGTCGGCGGCTTTTGCTTCCTTGCGAAGTTCGTTTATAAGTTCACCCTTGCCGCGAATATTTATATACTGCGGCTCGAAGTCATTTTCTATATCTATACCGAGTTTACTCTTAGGCAGGTCGCGAACGTGACCTTTTGACGACTTTACTTTATATCCTTTTCCGAGAAAACTCTTGATTGTATTCGCCTTGTGAGGCGATTCGACGATTACAAGTGTGTTCATCTAATGTCTCCTTGATAGGTTTCGCGTTTTATATATTGTTTCTAAAATTTCGATGATATATATCTGCCTCCGGCAGAGGAAATGATGCTTCCGTCAATTTCCATCAACGTCAGTTCGGTCATCACGTCGGAAACCGAGATGCCCAATCTTGCCGATATCTCATCGGCGGTAAGCGGTGACGGACCTTTTAAAAGCATAAGTATGCGTTCGGAATTCTCGCCCGAAAGCGTTTCTTTTTCAAATTGCGGCGCTTCCTGCACCGTTTCTGTCTTTTCTTTACGCGGTTCGTTACGTGTTTCCGACTTTTTTGTCCTTATAACGTTTCCGTAAGAACGCAAATTTTCGGTAATCGATGGTTCATACGGGTGAAGCGTTTCGGGATATGCAAGCGCAAGCGGAGATAAAACATCGTAAGGTTCGGTTACGGCAGGAACACCCGTTTTGATAAGCGAATTAGTTCCCGCATTTTCCGCACCGATGGCACCGGGAACTGCATAAAGCATCTTCCCTTGCGAAATGGCATGCCGCGCGGTTATAAGTGCACCGCTGTGTTCACCTGCTTCGGCGATAACCACCGCGTCGCTCATTCCGCTTATAATACGGTTTCGGTTCGGGAAGTCGGCGCGTGTTCTCGGCGCACCGGGATAAAGTTCGCTGACAACAAGACCTCTGTTATAAAGCGTTTCGAACGCTTTAACGTTTTCTTTCGGATAAATATCACCTATCGGGTTACCCAACACCGCGACGGTAAATCCGTCAGCCATGATTGCACCGCGATGCGCGGCGGTATCAACGCCTTTTGCAAGACCGCTTATTATACAAGCGCCGCTTTTGGCAAAAGTATAGGCGAACTTTTCGGTGGTTTGCTTACCGTAATCGGTCATTTTTCTTGTACCGACTACCGCAATACAGGGAATATTATTAAGATTCCTAAAATCGCCTATCGAATAAAGCACAGCGGGCGGAGCAACGATATTCCTTAAACGTTCGGGATAAAGTTCATCATAATAACCCGTAACGCGCGCACCGATACGTTCGCACTTTTTCAAAACCTCAAAAGCAGACGAGGTGTCTTTGTTTTCAAGGCGATTTATATATTTTTCTTTGTCTTTTCCCAAAAACGAAAAATCGTCGCAATTATATATTTCGGTTATGCTTTCAAACCGCGAGAATATATCACGCGCAAGGCGACTGTAAAACCCGATTGCTTGTTGAAACCAAATATAAAACACTTCGGTTCTCATTATTTGTTCCCTCCCCGTTTTGCTTCCCAAAGAAGTATCGAGGCGGCGGACGCGGCGTTAAGGCTTTCGGTCTTGCCCGACATGGGAATTATCGCCGTCATATCGCAAGCAGATATAACCTCATCGGTAAGTCCCTGTCCTTCGTTGCCGACGACAAAGCAATCGCCTTTTTCTATTTTGAATTCGCCCAAAACACTCGCTCTGTCGTCAAGCGCAGATGCTATAACTCGTTTTTTACTGTTTTGAAGCGATTTTATTGTTGCCATCGTATCGGGGCAGATATAAACGTCATTCATAAACAACGCACCCATAGTTGCTCTGACGGTTTTCGAGGAATATATGTCGGCGCATTTACCGCATAAAATCACGTCACACCCCATCGCCGCCGAGGTACGAATAACCGTACCGACGTTGCCGTTATCCTGCAAGTCAACGAGCATTATCGAATTTCCGTCAACCTGTTTTGCAAATTCGTCAATGCCGACGTTTTTTCCGACAAAATGCAGATTGGCAAGAAACTTCGAAACCGCGAATATCCCTTGCGGTGCTTTTTCATCGGTAAGTTTATCATAAACCGAAGAAGTCACCTCATAAATCTCGCAATCGGCTTTTTCTAAAAGCTCAGCATATTTATCTATCACGTCTTCGCGCACAAATACAGAAAAGGGAGTGTGTCCTGCACGCAGGTATTCTTCCAAAAGATGAACGCCTTCGAAATAGAAAAGACCTTCTCTTTCCCTTTCGCGTCTGTCACGCAAAGCGGTCATATTCTTTATGGTTGGATTATTACGCGATTCTATTCGTTTTCTCATTTTTCATCCACACATAAGTTTTTCGAAATAAAAAATTCCGTACTATATAATATATAATAATAGTACGGATTTTCATTATTGTCAATAACGTATTTAATTTTTTTTCGCGACAATTATTCTGTCTATCTTTCCGTAGTCGCGCAAAACCGCCACGTCAAAACCGCTTTCGTGCAAAATACGCGAAACGTCTTCGCATTGTCCTATGCCAATCTCATAGATAAGAATACCGTCTTTTTTGAGAATATGAGGAACCAAAGCGGTCACAGTACGGTAATAGCGAAGACCGTCTTCTCCACCGTCGAGTGCCGTTTCGGGTTCAAAACCGACTTGCGGACTTAACGTGCGAATATCATCGGTGGGAATATACGGTGGATTGCAGATAACCATATCGAGCGGACGTTCGATTATCGAAGCGAGGTCGATATAATCATCTTCGTCAAGCGCGTCAAAACGGCGGACAGACACGTTTTTCTGCTCAGATAGATTCTTTTCGGTATAGGGCAACGCTTTAAGCGAAAGTTCAAGAGCGTAACCGCTTACCGTCGGTTTTTCGGCGGCGATTGCCTTTGCAATACAACCGCTTCCGCTGCAAATATCGGCAAAAAGGTCGCCGTCTTTTAGCAAACCGAGAGCCGCTTTTACGCCGATTTCGGTATCGCTTCTCGGAATAAAAACACCGTCGCCGACAAAAATTTCATGTCCGTAAAAATGGCATTTACCGAGCACGTATTGAAGCGGTTTGCCGAGTGATAATTCAAAAACCGCGCCGCTTATAAACGGGTCGATAGAACGCGAAACCTCGTCGTCTAAATGAGCCAGCAGATGTCCGCGTTCGGTATTAAGCGCTTCGCAGAGAAGCATATCGGCGATAACGTCGCCCTCGTCGGGCGAAATTTCGGACAGCATTTCGCGAAGTTTTGTTCTGTACTGTTTAAGCGTCAAGATTGACCTCCTCGGCAGAAGAATTATCGTTATCTTCTACCGCATTTCCGTCGGTTGTATCAACCGATTCGGTTTCTTTTTTGTCTTCTTCCATTTTCGCAAGACATTCTTCATAAAATCCGACAAAATCGTCGGGAAGTGCGCATTTAAGGGCGGTTATGCCGACTTCGATAATATCGTCAGACGGTTCGCGTGTGGTGAGATTTTGCATCCACAAACCGGGTTTTGCAAGAATACGAATAATCACATTATCGTGTCTTCCTGCATATCGTATAAATTCATAACCTATACCGACGGTGATAGGCAAAAGCGCGATTTTAAGCAAACTGCGGAGCCATACTGTTTCGATTGCCCAAAGGAAAACAATACCGATTGCGATAGAAAGAATTATCATCGCGAACATAAACGAAGTACCGCAACGGGGGTGGAATCGTGATTGTTTCTTTACGTTTTCAACGTTTAATTCCAAGCCTGCTTCATAACAGAAAATACTCTTGTGTTCCGCGCCGTGATACATATAAACGCGTTTCATATCGGGGATAAGACCGGTAAGCCAAATATAAGCGACAAAGATAATCACTTTGAGAACGCCCTCGATAATATTACGCCAAATCGCTTCCGATGCACCTTCGAGAGAGAGCAGATTATCGACAACCAAACCGCCGATAAATGTAGGCAGGAATATAAACAAACCCATCGAGAGCAAAACGCCCAAAATAACCGAAATGACCGAAACAACCGAAACAAGCCATTTTCCGCAATGCTCGTCAATCCACTTGTCGAACTTTGATTGTTCTTCTTCGGCAACGTCGAGTCCCAACATATCCGTACCTTCGGTAATGGTCGAGAATGACATTATCATCGACTCTACAAAGTTAACCACACCGCGAATCATCGGCCATTTAAGGAACTTATATTTGTCGGAAATTGATTTGTTGTGTTTTCTTGAAACAACAATTTTTTTGTTGTCCAAGCGTCTTACGGCGATTGCAGTATGCTGTTTACCACGCATCATAACGCCTTCTATAAGCGCCTGACCGCCGACAGCACCGCGCCTTGCCGAAAGACCGCAGGAGCTGTTTTGTTGAAGATTTTTATTTTCGCTCATTATAATCCTCTCTTGTTGTTGATTTTCTTTCAAGAATGTATTATACTATATAAAAATCAAAATTAAAACCCCTTTTTATAAATTTAACATTTTTATTATTTTTAACGAGATTGCTTTTTATGGAAAACAAAATTTTCACAAAAAACGACAGCGGATTTATCTGCGGACATTGCGGAAGAGAGGTTCCTCCGCTTGGTTACAGTTCGCGAAATCATTGTCCATATTGCCTTTATTCCAAGCACGTTGACGTCAACCCGGGCGACAGAGCCGCCGAATGCGGTGCGATGATGAAGCCGAGCGCGGTTACCGTCAATTCAAAAAAAGGATTCATTATCACCCATAAATGCACAAAATGCGGTGCGGAGAGGAATAATAAAATGCAGTCCGACGACGATACCGCGTTGTTGATTAAACTTACCAACCCTTATAATGTGGAGGAATACGAATGACGAGCGAAACAAAAGAAAAAAACACAAAGGCTTCGTCTTTATCTGCCGTTAAACTTTTAATCGTTGTTGCATTAGCGTTTGTCGCGGCGATAACATTTCGCCGTTCGGCAGGTATTATCGCAATGACACCTATCGCGCTTGTTATGTGTATCATCGCCGCATTTATCGGTGTCGCAATTTGGCAAAAAGCGGTAATATTTGGAATCACCGCCTTTTCGGTCAACACAATAGAGAACGACGACATAAAAATCACGTTAATATTCACAACATTATGTCTACTCGCAATTTTGCTTTTCAGTCTTGTTGCAAAGACGGTTAAAAAGGGCAAAAAGTACGGTTATATCGTTGGCGTTGTCGGTCTTGTGCTCTGCATCGGGTTGAATGTATTTTTCGTCGGAAACCCGTTTAAAGCAATGAAAGCGAACGACCAAATAAACGACTATACAAACGAAAAATACCCCCAAAGCGAAAACGCATATTTAGGCAATTTTGAGTTCTCGAAGATATATTACCGATATGACACGAAGGCTTACGTTGTCGATGCGGTAAGCGACAAATTCCCCACCGAGCGCGCCTCGATAACATTAGGCAACGAGGTTATACGCGACGGGTTTGAAACGGTTATGGAAGACAAGTTGAGCGAGCCGTATATCCTTGAAATCAAAGAGATTTTGCGCAAATACTTTCCTAACGACAGTTTCGGTGTCGCCTTCGACCGATTCGCGTCCCTTC
>JAGBUH010000103.1 GCA_017630915.1 Clostridia bacterium | reverse complement strand
GGGGTTCGGGTGGCGGTACCCAAGCGCTTCCTCCGCCTCCTCCGCTGCTGCCGGAACTGCTTCCGCCGCTACCGCCCGAATTTCCACCGCTGTTTCCGTCGGAATTGCTTGTGTCACTTGTATCCGACGATTCATCACGACTTGCTTCGGGATCTACAAAATTGGAAATGTCTATTCCGATATCATATCCATCGTTATACTCCGGCGAATCGATATTCACGCCCGACCAATCGTCTGCGTCTTCATCTTCACTTACATAAGAAATATAATCCAACGTATCGTCGATGAAGTAATTAAGTGTGAAGAAACCTGCCGCAACAAGCAACACAAAAAACGCCAAGATGCAAAGCAGAACGATAAGTATTATTTTGCCTGTTTTTTTCTTTTTTTTGGTAGGAACACCTGCCGAAAGCTTTTCGGACATTTTTATCGCCTCTGAATGTAATTAAAAAGATTCAAGCGGATATCTCACCGCTTGAACCGATTATATCACCTATTTATTTTTTTGTCAATCGCCCAATGTTTTCATATTGTTTTCCGACATATAATCTTCAACGTTGCACAAAAGTTTTGCCGTTTCGGCTTTTGTCAAAGTGTGCGAGGGTTCGACCTTGTCGAAAAAGCCTGCTTTGGATGCGGCAAGTATCGACGAAAGCGCATTATCGCTGTTTTCGGCAATCGCATCTTCGCTCCGTATCATCGGAAGGTCTAACGCGGCAGTAATCATATAAGCCGCATCGACAACGGTTATCGTTTCTTTGGGCGAAAAGTATCCGTTTTGAAGTTTAATCAAGCCCTTTTCCGATGCCGCCGAAAGATATCCTTTAAGTCCCGAAGAAAGTCCGTTGTCGTCGGCTATTGCGCTGTCGGCAACCGCTACGATGTCGGTATCCTCTCCCGTGATGTTCATTAACATAACAAGAAACTCGATTTTAGATACAGGTTTATCGGGGTCAAACAGATATTTACCGTCTTCGTATCTGTAAACCATCACGTCATCTCGGCACATTCTGTGGGCATAAAGATGAAGCATATTTTCTTCCATATCCGCGAAATAAAGTTTGTTTTCGTTTTTTTCAACGTTTATTTCAAGCGTTGCGCGGTTTGAAACCTCACCGAAACGGTCGGTGACGGTATATACCATGCTGTCGTTACCCGAAAATCCGTCTTTTGAGGTATAAATCACTTTTCCGTCGGCGGAAATATCGATAAAACCGTTGGTGGGATAGGTTATTACGTTGATAGTAAAGTCATCACCGTTAGGTTCGTTAATGTTCAAAACACTTTCGCAGGATATTCCCGAAACAGTTTTAACGTTGCTGTCAACCGCGATAGGAGGTGCATTTACACCGTCGGTGAAGACGATTTCGCATTTAAGTTCACGTCCGTCAAAACTCTTGCTGTCGCAGGTAAAACCGAAAACCGCTTTTGCCGAATCGGTGTTTGGAACGAATTTAAGATAATCGAGCGAACCTGCCGGTATGGTTTGCCCTTTGGTAACTGCCGCACCGTTAAATATCAGCGTTCCGAGTTTCGTTTCGGGCAATTCGGTCACGGTGATGTAGGTGACGGTTTCGCCCACAAGCGTTTGAAAATCCGCTTTTGTAAAACTCGCGTTTGTACCTTTTTCGCTTTGCTTAATAAGCGTCGTTTGTTTTTGCAACACCGAAAACGCAGGAGGACGGTCGTTGCTTACTTCTTCAACCGTGCCGTTGGAACAGGCGGCAAATGAAAAAACAAGCAATAGGGATAATAACATGAATAGCTTCTTCATAATCAAACCTTCCTTTTGGAATCTTGTCGTTAATAATAAATACACAAGATAAGAAAAGATTATGACAAAAAGCGGTTGCAACATTAGATTGGGTGTGTTAAAATAATAAAAAAGGAGGTGCGGTAATGGAAAAATGCTTTGTCGCGGTAAGTGGAGGCGTTGACAGCGCGGTTGCTTTGCTGTTGCTTAAAAATAAAGGCTATTCGGTCGAAGGAATAACCATGCGCGTTTTCGGGAAAGAACTCGTGCCCGACGCAACCGATAACGAAATTGAAGACGCGAAAAATCTTTGTAACTCGCTCGGCGTTACCCACCATTTAACCGATTTATCGCAGGAGTTTCGTGTGCATGTAATAGGTGATTTTATATCCGCTTATGCCAACGGCGAAACACCTAACCCTTGTATCGTATGTAATAAATATATTAAATTTGGCGCTCTTTCAGACTACGCCTTTTCTCACGGCGCGCAAAAATACGCGACGGGACATTATGTCAGAACAAAAATATGCGGTGACAGACGTGTTATTGTCCGTGCGAAAGATAACGGCAAAGACCAAAGTTATATGCTTTGGGGGTTAACACAGGAACAAATCATGAATTTCGAAGCCCCTCTTGGCGAATATACAAAAGATGAAGTTCGCGATATTGCGCGTGAAAACGGTTTTGCCGTTGCAAACAAGGGCGACAGCCAAGATATCTGCTTCATTCCCGACGGCGATTACCGTACGTTTCTTGACAGAGTGGCAGGAAAAACCGATAAATTCGGTGACTTTGTGCTCAAAAACGGAACAAAATTGGGAAGACATCAAGGTCAAAGATGCTATACGTTAGGGCAAAGAAAAGGGCTCGGTATAGCATATACCGAACCGCTTTACGTTATAGGAAGAAATATCGAAAAGAACCAAATCATACTCGGCAAAAACGAAGACCTTTTTACCGATAAATTTATTGTTCGTAACGCTTCGTTCTCGGCGCTCGACTTCCCGAACGAGAGCATAAATTGCGAAGTACGTGTTCGCTACCGCGCGCCGTTTGTCAAATCAAGACTTACTCCGTTGGGAGAGGGCAGAATTTTGGTCGAAACCGAAGAAATGGTACGCGCCGTAACGGCAGGACAGTCCGCCGTTTTCTATGACGGTGATACACTTCTCGGCGGCGGAATCATCGAAAACGAGTTTTAAAAGCACTTTTTTCGTTGGTTTTTGCAGCTTTCGGTGTTACCGCAACGGTAACAAAGCTCATTTTCGCAGTAATCGTTTGTAAAGAAGTCAACAATGTTTTTCACCGTCGTTTCGGCGATGTTGTTGAGCGCTTCTTCGGTTAAAAACGCTTGGTGCGAGGTAACTAAGACGTTCGGCATGGATATAAGACGCGCCAACGTGTCGTCGTCGATGATGTGTCCCGAAAAGTCCTCGAAAAAGACGTCGGATTCTTCTTCATAAACGTCAAGACAAGCCGCCCCGACCTTGCGCGATTTGATTCCGCGCAACAATTCTTCGGCGTCGATCAACGCACCGCGCGACGTGTTGATGATAACCACACCCTTTTTCATCTTGTCAATCGCGTTTGCATCAATCATGTGATGTGTTTCGTCGGTCAGCGGACAATGAAGCGATATGATGTCGCTTCTTTCAAATATCTCGTCGAGCGTGACGTAATTTATACCGCTGTTCTCAATCGGAAACTTGTCGTATGCGAGAACATTCATTCCGAAACCTTTACAGATATCAATAAACACCCGACCGATTCGTCCCGTACCGATTACACCGACGGTCTTGCCGTGAAGATCGAAGCCCGTCAACCCCGAAAGGCTGAAATTGTGGTCTTTCGTGCGAATGTATGCTTTGTGGGTTCGGCGAATCGAAGTTAACAGCATTGCAATCGCGTGTTCGGCAACCGCATAGGGTGAATATGCAGGCACGTGGAAGATATGCACCTTGCCGAAAGCGTGTCTGACATCGACGTTGTTATAACCTGCGCACCGAAGAGCTATCGCCTTTACGCCCATATTATATAGTTGGTCGATAACTTCCGCATCAACCGTGTCGTTGACGAAAACACAAACTCCGTCGTAACCGTTTGCGAGAGAAACGGTGTCGCGGTTCAGTTTCGTTTCGAAAAAGGTAAATTCGATTCCCGATTCCAAGCCATACTTTTCGAACGATGCAATATCATAGGATTTTGTATCAAAAAATGCAAACTTCATATTTTTGACCTCCTTTCTTTCTAATTAAATTATACCCATTTTTTAGGTTTTCTCTCGTTGCAAATGCAACAAATATAAAACAAATATAAAGCCGTAAACGATGAAATTTGTTTTGACTCGTTACGGCTCTTTTTCTTGACTAATCGGGTTTGCGGTGTTATACTGTAACCAAACTCATGGTTTTTGAAAATACGGAGGAAAAAATGAAAAAATTCATTTCTGGTTCACTCGCGTTTTTGTTGCTTTTGGCGGTTTTCCCATTCGCACTTGTCGGATGTGAAAAGACCGACACCGAAAGCCAAACGAGCGAAATTGAAGAATCTTCACAAACAGAGGAGAGCGTACCTATGATCGACATTTCCAACGATTCCGCATATACCAACGTAGCGTTGAATAAAACCTACACTAAATCCAACCTTCATCCCGTTGACAAGCCGTCATACCCCGATGAAGACAACAAATCGATGACCGACGGCATTCGCCCCGCAAAGAATGTAGGCTATGCTGACAAAGCATTTATGGGTTTCAGCAGATCGAGTGCGGATTATAACGCCAACGGCTATTCCTCGATTACCGTTGACCTCGGGGGGATCTATTATCTCGATAAATTCGTTGCTTCCACCGCGTCGGCAAAGTTCATCAGCGTTGGCATTGATGCACCTGCTTACGTTTGGATTTATGTTTCCAACGATGGCAAGGAATGGTACAGAGTCGGCAGAACTTCGCACGTTGACGACCCGAAATTAAACTCGGTTGAAAGCGAATTGAAACTCGAAAGCGCGGTTACCGCGCAATACGTTGAATACCGTTTCTGCTGTAACGCGGGCGGCTGGATGTTCATTTCCGAAGTTGAAGCGTTCGGTATTCCTGCCGAAAAAGCGGTTGCTTATCCCGAACAAAACGCTGATGTAAACATTCTTTTCGTCGGTAACAGTACAACCTATTTCTTTAATATCCCCGACAAACTTTTCTCGCTTGCCGAAGCGGCAGGTAAGAATATCGACGTCACCTACTGTTGCGGCGGCGGTGCGTTCTTGCATCAATACGCAAATGCAAGTTCGGAACTCGGCAAACTTTTCAGAACCAAACTCGATCTCAAAGATTACGATTACGTCGTTCTTCAAGATAACGGCAACGCCGATTTTGAGGATTCGAAGCCTGCGCTTGACGTTTTAGTTCCGCTTATTAAACAAAAGGGTGCGGAAGTATTGCTTTATAAACGCTATTCTTCGAACAGCGACCCCTCGCAACGTATTAACAGCGCGTACAGACACGAAGTAAACTATACCAAATTGGCGAAGGAATTTAACATCGACAAGGTCGCTCCTGCCGCAGATGCTTTCCTTATCTGTACCGAAAAATACCCCCAAATTAACCTTTATCATACTGATAATTCCCACCATTCCAATAACGGAGCATACCTCATCGCTTGCGTTTTGGCGATAACCTATTTCGACATGGACTTGACCGATAATACCTATACCGCAGGCCTTGACGAAGAAACCGCAAACGCGCTCAAAGAATGTGCGAAAATCGCTTGCGAACAAGGTTTTGATTATCCGCAGGACAATAAATAAAAATAAAGGCAACAAAGCCGTTGTAACGTGAATTACAACGGCTTTTGATGTTTTATGGAATGTCTTCAACGACTGTTTCGGGTGGGGTGTCGAGGAGGTAGGGATTACGAATTAAACTGTTCAGATAGCGAAGCGAAACCGAATAGGCGTGACCGTCGGCGATGCGTTCGTCGCAGGTGACGGTGTAGTCCATATAGGTATGCTTTTCGACCGTTCCGTCTTTTGTGAGTTCATATTTATTATAGCGTTTACCGAACGCAAAGAACACGGGGATATTACCGAAATTATAAAGGTGGTGATAAACGGGCGGAATCCCCAACGATGCAAGTGAAGTCACGACCATGCTTCCGTGAAAGGGCGAAACCTTAACCAAATCCCTCGGCATAATGCCATAGAAATCCAACGTCCTCAAACCCCAAGCGATAAAGCGCATTACAAATCTTGGGAGTTTGCACAAAGTCTTAACAACGTCGTCAAAATCGCTGTCTTCGTTTAATGCTTCATCGATTGTCGCGCATGTTATATTATAAACCTCTTCGGCGGTGGCGTCGGGTTCATAATTCAACTTTATAACCGTGTCATCGGCGTTGAGTTTCATTTCTTTTTTTATCGTCATCGCGATTTCGATATCGTTACGGGCATAAATCCGAAGTCCGCGAATAAAACGGTTCATTTCGGGATGTTGCGAATACATACGAACCAAGGCGGCAAGGAAGACGTGCATAATGCTGAAATCCTTCATACCCTGTTCGCGTTTTTCTTTTATATAATCTTCGGCAGTACCGATATCGAACGTGCCCGAAAAATAGTTCGTCGAATCGTTGCGCTGTTGCATCAAATATATTCCGACATAGTGCATCGGATCGAGGGAACGAATACGTCTTCCCTCTTTTTTTACTTTTTTCGACATAAAGATAACTCCTTATACGAATAACATTATCAATAATATTTTAACACAAGTTCAAAAAATTTGCAAGACCAAATGACACTCTTGAAAACATTGGCGTTATATGATATATTATTGACAGAAACAAAGAAGGAAAAACGGTATGAAAATTTTATCTTTCGGAGAAATACTTTGGGACGTATTTGACGACGGCAAGGAAATCGGCGGCGCGCCTTTTAATTTCGCCGCGCATTGTGCAAAATTAGGGGCGGACAGTTACTTCGTTTCTACCGTCGGAAGCGACGAAAACGGTATCGAGGCTATAAACGAAGCGAAGCGGTTGGGAATAAAATGCGATTACATCGCAACCGACCGAAAATACAAAACCGGCGTTTGTAACGTTAGTCTTAAAGACGGTATTCCGTCTTATGACCTCGTTCACGACGTGGCATACGACCATATTTCCGAGATATTGCCAAGCGGTGAATTCGATTCTATTTATTTCGGCACACTCGCTATGCGTTCGCCCGAATCAAGACGTTGTTTTGAAAAGATTTTGAAATATACCAAGCGCAAAGAAGTCTTTTTTGATGTGAATTTCAGGGGCAATTTCTATACGCGCGAACTCGTCAACACCCTAATGCGTGAAACGACGATTTTGAAATTAAGCCAAGAAGAAGTTTCGTTTTTCGGCAAGAAAGGCGAGGTCAACACCTGCCTTGAACTCGGAAAAAATTATCCCAAGCTTAAATATATCTGTCTGACTATGGGCGGCGAGGGCGCGATGGTTTACGATTGCCGTGCGAAAACGATTCTTTTCTCGGACAAACCCAAGGGAGAAGTTGTTTCCACCGTCGGCGCCGGGGACAGTTTTTCGGCGTGTTTCCTTGTAAATTTGCTTGATAAACAACCTATAAACGTCTGTCTTGACCGTGCGGTAATTTTGAGCGATTACGTCGTAACAAAATTGGGCGCTGTTCCCGATTATAACCCAAAAGAATTGTTTTGATTTTCAAAAAACACTTGAATATTTTTTGACATATACTGAATAGAGCAAAACAATTTGATTTTGGAGGATTATTATGGGACTTCTTAAAACACTTTGGCCCTATGCTTTCAATCAAAAGAAGGATATCGCCGCACTCATCATCTCTATCGTTCTTCAACTTGTTGCCGCTATCATCGTTGGTTTTATTATCACTATTCTCGCGAAAATTCCGATCGTTAACATCATTGTCGGTCTTGTCGGCGGTCTTATTGATCTCTACTTCTTTGTAGGTATCGTTCTTACCCTGCTCAATTACTTTAAAATTTTGAAATAATTTTTTGGCGATTAAAGTGTTGCGAAAAAACGCAACACTTTTTTTGTTGTTTTGTTGACTTTGCATGGTTTAAGTGATAGAATAATACTGAATAATTATGCGAGGAGTAAATGATGGGAAAAGCATTGATTTTCGACGGAAACAGCATATTGAACCGAGCATTTTACGGGGTTCGTCCGCTTAGTGCGCCCGACGGATTACCAACCAATGCTCTTTTTGGCTTTGTCGGAATGATTAACAAGGCGTTTTCCCAAATCGGAGGCAATCCCAGTTACGCCGCGATTGCGTTCGACCTTAAAGACAAAACATTCCGTCACAAAGCGTGTGACACATATAAAGCAACGCGGAAACCCATGCCCGACGACTTGGCGTTGCAACTTCCCGTCGCGCATGAAATTGCAAACGCGTTGGGCATTAAAGTTATCGAAATTTCGGGTTATGAAGCAGACGATATCTTGGGAACACTGTCTTATGAATTCACAAAGCTCGGTGAACACACCTTTATCGTAACGGGCGATAGGGACAGTTTCCAACTTATAAACGATAACGTCACCGTCTTGCTCACCGCGAACGACGAAACCAAGGTCACCACACCGATTGAGATTAAAGAAAAATACGGCGTTGAGCCGAAGAAACTTATTGATATAAAAGCGATTATGGGTGACAGTTCCGACAACATTTCGGGCGTTGCGGGAATCGGCGAAAAGGGCGCAATTAAACTCATTACCGAATACGGTTCGCTTGATAACGTTTATGAAAACGTCGATTCGATAAAAGGAAGTGTCGGCAAGAAACTGATTGAAGGCAAAGAGAGCGCATATATGTCGCGTTTCCTTGCCGAAATCAAGCTCGATGTTCCGCTTAATTGCGAACTTGATGATTGCGTTTATAACGGAATTGACGTGTTGAAGTTAAGAGAACTTTACACACGTTTGGGGTTCAGACAATTTTTAGAAAAACTTGATGCATCTGCACCCGTTGTCGATAATCAAGACGAAGAAGTTTTTGGTATTGATAAACTTCCCTCTCTTGACGGCAAAACAATCTATCTAAATTACGACGGAAACGAAATTTCGATTCTTTTAGATAAAAAAACATATAAAGGCGACGCAAAGAGCGGAATTACAAAAGCTCTCGAATGCGAAAACGTAATTTGTTGGTCTTCGAAAGAGGTCTTGCACCTTTTAAAAGACAATGATTTGAAATTCAAAACGCCTCCGACCGATTTGTCGCTTCTATCCTACGTTTGTGCGCCGACCGACAACGGTGTAACTTTCGGCAAAACGGTTTTGGACCTTTTGGGCGTTTCGTCAAGCGATGTTAAGGTTTCGCTTTTGCCCGAATTGTATGATAAATTAAAAGAAAAAGTCACCGACGAATTGATGTGGCTTTATGAAGAAGTAGAACTTCCGTTAGCTTCGCTTCTTTGCGATATGGAGCACATCGGTTTCAAGGTTGACGAAAATGCGCTCGATTCTTTCGGGGAACAGCTGAACACCGCGATTGCCGAGGAAGAAGAAGCGATTTGGTCGTTCGCGGGCGAAAAGTTTAATATAAACTCGACAAAGCAACTCGGCAATATACTTTTTGACAAACTGATGTTGCCCCATTACCGTAAAACAAAAAGCGGTTATTCCACCGACGTTTCGGTTCTGGAAAAGTTGATAAATTACCACCCGATAATCGAACTTATCCTCGATTACCGCAAGGATTCAAAACTCAAAAACACCTATTGCGACGGATTATCTAAACAGATTTCCGACGACGGCAGAATACACACGACGTTCAAACAAACTCAAACGCTTACAGGCAGATTATCGTCCGCCGAACCGAATCTTCAAAACATTCCGGTTCGAAGCGAAAAAGGTAAAGAATTACGCAAGTTTTTCGTTGCCGACGAGGGTTGCATTCTTATCGACGCCGATTACAGCCAAATCGAGCTTCGCGTTCTCGCGCACGTTTCGGGCGATCAAACGCTTATAAACGCGTTCATCAACGGCGAAGATATCCATACCGTGACGGCAAGTCAGGTTTTCGGTGTTCCGATTGAAGCGGTCACCTCCGAAATGAGAAAACGCGCAAAAGCTGTCAATTTCGGTATTATCTACGGAATCGGTGATTATTCGCTTTCGCAGGATTTGAAAATACCCAAGAAAACTGCGGCAGAATATATCGAGAACTATCTCGCGAAATACCCACAAGTTAGAGATTATCTCGACAACGCAAAGAAATTCGCGCGTAAAAACGGATACGTCGAAACGATGTTTAACAGAAGACGTTATATTCCCGAAATAAATTCGAGCAACAAGAATTTAAGCGCGTTCGGCGAACGTGTCGCGATGAATATGCCGATTCAAGGCGCGGCGGCAGACCTTATTAAGATTGCGATGATTCGCACCGACAAGATGTTAAAAGAGGCAGGACTCAAAGCACGGCTTATCTTACAGATACACGACGAATTGATTATCGAATCGCCCATCGAAGAAGCACAAAAAGCCGAAGCGATATTGCGCGAAGCAATGCAGGGCGCGGCGAAACTGTCCGTTCCGCTTCAAGTTGACATCGCAAAAGGCAAAAGCTGGTACGATGCGAAAGATTAGTTTTTAAATATAAATGACGAGGAAATAAAAATGGAACTTAAAAATCTTAACGGCAGAAAAGTAAGAGAATTACTTGTATATCCCGACTATACCGACAGAGAACTTTCGGGAAAATTGACCGGCGGTAATTACAGCGAGGGCTTGGCTTCGATTTCGGCGGTTATGAAAGAGGGCGGTCACGACGTCAAGTTGATGCACCTCCTTTATCTCCACAGCGAAACCGAATTTAAGGAAAAACTTAAATCGTTCGGTGAAATCGACATTATCGGTTTTTCTATCCGTACAACCGCTTTCCCCGACTGTCAAGAATATATTAAGTGGACAAAAGAGGTATATCCCGACGTTCTTGTCACCTGCGGTAGTTACCATTGTACCCTTGCGCCCGAAGAAGTTATCGCTGTTGAGGGTGTTGATGCGCTTACCATCGGCGACGGCGAATATCAGGCGCTCGAACTCGCCGACAAAATGAGCGCAGGCGAAGATTACACGAATATACTTAGTATGTGGTTCAAAATGCCCGACGGTACTATCAAGCGCAACCCCGTTGCTCCGCTTTTTGAAGACCTTGACAGACTTCCTATCCCCGATTTTGAACTTTTTGATTATGACAATCTCGACAGCGTTAAGGTTGGCACCGCTATCGTTATGATGAGCAGAGGTTGCCGTTATAACTGTACCTATTGCGGTAACTCGCAATTCAGAAACGTATATCCCAACAAGAAAATTTACTCGCGTTTCCGTTCTCCTCAAAACGGTATTTTGTATCTTAAAACGCTTCTCGCAAAGCATCCGCAAATCAAGGTTATCAACTTCCGTGATGCGATTTTCAATATGATTCCCGAATGGTTTGACGAATTCATCGAACTTTACACCAAAGAAATTCATCTTCCTTTCACGGGTAACATTCGTTTTGACATTCTCACCGAAGACACGGTTCGCCGTATGAAAGAAGCAGGTTGCTACACGATTGATATGGGCCTTGAAAGCGGCGACCAAGAAATGAGATTTAAGTATCTCAAACGTTACATGACCGACGAAATGATTATAAATTGCAGCAAGTGGTTCCATAAATACGGTATCGCGCAGTTGACTTATAATATAATCGGTCTTCCCTACGAGGATAAATACCGCGCACTCAAAACCATCAAACTCAATGCAAAAGCAGGTGCGGACAGAGTTATCCCCAACATTTTCTATCCCTACCCCGG
>JAGBUH010000102.1 GCA_017630915.1 Clostridia bacterium | reverse complement strand
GCTATAACGCAGGAACAGTCGAAAACTGTTATAACACAGGTGACGTGTCGGCTTCTTCCTCTTCCGATGCCTTTGCAGGCGGCATTGCGGGTTATAACGGAGGAACCATAGAAAACTGTTATAGCACAGGTAACGTGTCGGCTGATGCTACCTCTTCCTCTTATTCTTCTTCCAAAGCCTCTGCCTATGCAGGCGGCATTGTAGGTTTGAATATCACGGACTCAACTATAACGACATGTTATAATATTGGCAATGTATCGGCGGGGGCTTCCTCCGATGATTGCGTTACTTACATCGGCGGTATTGCCGGCGACAGCGTAGAAGGTACGGTAACAAACTGTTATTATGCCGACAAGATTTCCAAAGGCGTTGGCAACGGTTATGATGTAACCAAAAAATGCACGGTTGAGCAATTAAAAAATCAAGCAACTTTTAAAAACTTTGATTTTGAAACCGTTTGGACAATGGATAACGAAGTAGGTTATCCTTACCCCGTTTTGAAAGACGTTGATATGGTAGAGGTTTTGGTTTACAACATCGACGGCGATTATATTTTTGGTATAAGCGCAGGGACAAAGGTTGTACAATTGATCTACGGAATCACCGAGGGGGAATACCGCAAGGTATATAAAGACGGCGTTGAACTTAGTTACAACGAATTGGCAGGCACAGGCGTGACCGTGAAGATATTTGAAGGCGAAACGGTGATAGCGACCTACACTTTGGTGATTTCGGGCGATATCAACGGCGATGGCAAAATTGATTCAACCGACTATTTGTTGATTAAACGCGCGGCGTTCGGCACATTCACCTTGACCGAAGCGATGAATTTTGCAGGAGATATTAACGAAGACGGTTTTATAAACTCTGTTGATTATTTGCTTATCAAACGTATCTGCTTCGGCACTTATAAACTTTAAGAATTACGTAACAAAAAATCTGCTCGGATTATTTCGGGCAGATTTTTTGCGTTGTGTTTTAATATGACGTTTTGTCTGTGAAAACACATAACAATGTGCGAATTGTCGCGACGTTTTCACAGACGTAATGTTATTGGAAATTTTAAAAATATCAAAATGTATTAAAAAGTTTTGAAAAAAGAGCGCGAGAGAAAGACTTTTTCAAAAGTTTTTCTCTCGCTGTACTTTACATTATTCAAAATATCTGTATTTCTTGCCGTTCGACAAGGTAATAAATCTGCTGTCATCCTTATCAATCGAAAGGACAAAACCGTCTTCGCAATTATTGCGGACACGTGCGCTAACCTTACCGTCAATAACACGTTCGATATCACCGCAAACCGCCGCCGCGGTGGGAAGCGAACCTGCACCCTGACCGTAGAAAACAACTTCGCCAACAACCGAGCCGGTAACGCTGACGGCGTTAAACGCCTCGCGGATAGCATGGAAAAGACTGGTGTTTCCGACAAGATGAGGCGCAACAAGGATGCTTGCCTTATCGCCGACGCGTTTCGCAACCGCAACAAGACGGATAACACAGCCAAGTTGCTCGGCAAGTCTTATATCCTCGCTCGTTACGTTTTCGATACCCTCGATATGGGGGATACTTTCATAAGAAATATACTTGTCAAACGCGATTCCCGCAAGTATAGCGATTTTTCTCGCAGAGTCAAGTCCCGCAAGGTCGGCATGAGGGTCCGCCTCGGCATAACCCAATTCCTGCGCAGATTTAAGCGCTTCTTCAAGCGATTTACCCTCGCTTTGCATGTGGGTGAGGATATAGTTGGTCGTTCCGTTAAGAATACCTGCAACGCGGACAATATCGTCGGAAGCAAAGCAATCGTTAAGGGGCGCGATAATCGGAATACCGCCGCCGACAGATGCTTCGTAAAGATAAACAACGCCGTTTTCCTTTGCCGCTTCTTCGAGTTCGCGACCGAACTTATCAACGACCGCCTTATTGGAGGTAACAACGTTTTTACCTGCCTTCAACGCGGCAAGGCTGAATTTATAAGCCACGCCGTCGCCGCCCATCGTTTCGACAACAACGCTAACGCTTTCGTCGTTCAAAATCTTGTCGAAATCCGTCGTAACGCGGTCTGCAAGAGGGTGGTCGGGGAAGGTGCGAAGGTCAAGAATATATTTAATATTAACTTCGTTAAGCGGTTTTTTGCTGCAACGGCTAATCGCTTCATAAACGCCGCTGCCAACCGTACCGAAGCCGAGAATGGCAATATTTGTCATAATTTTTCTCCAATGCTTAAAAAATCAATCTATTCTATCACAATCAATTAAACTTTTCAAGACCTTTCTTGTAAAAGAAATGCCGATAATCAAAGCAATACCGTCGCGATAGAGTGCGGTTCCATCATAAATTTCGTGCAAACATCATTATGTCTTATTACCGCAGGTAACGCGCGGTCGTCAAGGTTCATTAAAACGGCAACCAACTGTCCGTTGGGGTTCTTAAACGCGATAGCGTGAAGGAATTTATGATATTTTGTCGTTGCGACACGCTTTGCGCCACGGCAAATATATTTCGAAAAATGCCCGATGTAGTAATAAATCGGGGTGTAAACAACCTCTTTTTTCTCGGTATCGTAAAGAACGGGGGCGTGGCAGCCGCTTGACTTATCCTCAAAAACGATACCTGCACAAGCGGTGGTTTTTTCGCTTCGGTTGTGGAAAGGACCGCCCTTGTCGCTTAAAATCAAGTTCCAATCGCAAAAAGCAGAGGTGAAGTTGGAAAAATCGCCGAAAAGTTCTTCGCCGTATCTTTCGGCAAGATACTTCGGGTCTTCGTGAATCGAACCGCATATCTCGGCGCTTATCAATTCCTTGCCAAATTGCTCGTGCACAAGGCGCAAACCTTCGAAATGGTCGCCCGAATACCAATGGTGCGCAACACCCCAAACGCGATTTCTTACCTTTTCGGAGGTAAAAATGCGCTTGCTTCTGTCATAAACGCGTTCTTTGTTGTGGTCCCAGACCATTATTTTTATGTCGCCAAGCCCCTCTTCGTCAAGAACAGGCGCTAAATACCATTCGATAAAATCGCGTTCGTCTTCGGGGGAATAACTGCAACTTTCCCATGATTGTTTCGCATTCGGCTCGTTTTGAACTGTAATAGCCGAAATTTTAATGCCCTCCTCCGCCATCGCCTTGATATATTTGGCGTAATATCTCGCCCAAACCTTTTTATATTCTTCCTTCAACGAACCGCCCCTTATCGCGCGTTCGTTGTCTTTCATATAAGCGGGAGGACTC
>JAGBUH010000101.1 GCA_017630915.1 Clostridia bacterium | reverse complement strand
GAAAAGAACATTAAGTGCCCCACCTGCGGCAAGCACAACTTCACCGATATCCGTCAATTTAACCTTATGTTTAAGACCTTCCAAGGTGTTACCGAGGATGCTAAGAATACCGTTTACCTCCGTCCCGAAACGGCGCAAGGTATTTTCGTAAACTTCGCAAACGTTCAAAGAACCACCAGAAAGAAACTTCCTTTCGGTATCGGTCAAATCGGTAAGAGTTTCCGTAACGAAATCACCCCCGGTAACTTCATTTTCCGTGTACGTGAATTCGAACAAATGGAGCTTGAATTCTTCTGCGAACCGGGTACAGACCTTGAATGGTTTGCATATTGGAGAGGCTTCTGCCGCGATTGGTTGCTCTCTCTCGGTATGAAGGAAGAAAATTTGCGTTTGCGCGACCACGATCCCGAAGAACTTTGCTTCTATTCGAAAGCAACCACCGACTTTGAATTCTTGTTCCCGTTCGGTTGGGGCGAACTTTGGGGCGTTGCCGACAGAACCGATTACGACCTTACCCAGCACCAAAACACTTCGGGCAACGATTTGACATATTTCGACCAAGAAAAGAACGAAAGATATATTCCTTACGTTGTTGAACCTTCTCTCGGTGTTGAACGTTCGGTTTTGGCGTTCCTTGTTGACGCTTACGACGAAGAAAACATCGGCAAAGACGGTGCAGAAGATATTCGTACCGTGCTTCGCTTCCACCCTGCGCTCGCTCCCTTCAAGGCGGCGGTTCTTCCGCTTTCCAAGAAGCTCGGCGAAAAGGCACATGAACTCGCAAACGAACTTTGCAAGTATTTCCCTGTTGATTATGATGAATCGGGCTCTATCGGTAAACGCTACCGTCGCGAAGACGAAATCGGTACTCCGTTCTGTATCACTTACGACTTCGATTCTCTCGAAGATAACTGCGTAACCATTCGCGACCGCGATACCATGGAACAAATCAGAATGCCCATTTCCGAAGTAAAGGCATATATCGAAGAAAAGATTAACTTCTAATAATACTTTTAACACAAAAACGGCGCTTTGCCGTTTTTGTTTAGGTAAGATTATGCAAAACAAGAACGTACTCGAAACAATAAGCGAAAATATGGCGCATTGTTCGAAAGGACAAAAGAAAATCGGGGAATATCTGCTTAATAACTATGCCGTCGCGTCGAATATGACTGCGGCGAAGATGAGCGAAACGGTTGGTGTTTCGGAATCGACGATTGTCCGTTACGCGACCGAATTGGGTTTTGACGGATATCCCGAATTACAAGCCGCACTTAAATATGCCGCAAGACGAAAACTGACGTCGGTTCAGAGAATTGAACTTTTAAAAGAACGTTTGGACGGCGATATGCTGACAAAAAGCTTCAATTCCGATATCGAAAGCATAAGAAAAACACTTGCCATGACCGACGAAAAAAGTTTTGAAAACTTTGTTTCCGCGCTTATGAACGCGAACCGAATCTATATCGTCGGCGCAAGAAGTGCGGCAAGTTTGGCGATGTTTATGAACTTTTATCTTTCGATACTTTTCGACAACGTTCAAATCGTTCACACCGTCATCGGCAGCGAGGCGTATGACCAGATGTTCCGCGTCAAATCGGGCGACGTCGTTTTGGGAATAAGTTTCCCGAGATATTCGAAACTGACGGTTGACGTGCTTGAATTTTCGAAACGCGCAGGTGCAACCGTTTTGGGCTTGACCGACAGCGCTCGCAGTCCGATTGCAAAATCCTCGGATATAACGCTTTATGCCGACAACGTGAGCGATACTTTTGTCGATTCGCTTACCGCTCCGCTTGCGCTGATAAATGCGCTTATCGTTGAAATCGGACGTCGCGACCCCGAACGCGCTTTGTCGAGATTCGGTGTTCTCGAACGTATTTGGGAAGAGAATGATGTGTATGACAACGATGTATGATTGTATAGTAATCGGCGGCGGACCTGCGGGACTGTTTGCTTCGTATAACGCCGCAAAAAACGGAAATAACGTGCTTTTGCTCGAAAGAAACGACCGTTGCGGACGGAAATTGGATATCACGGGCAAGGGAAGATGCAACGTTACAAACGCGTGTACGCGTGAAGAATTTTTGAATAACGTCATCGCCAATCCGAAGTTTTTGATGTCGGCAATTTCGCGTTTTTCTCCCGATGATACGGTTGAATTTTTCGAATCAGAGGGTGTTCCGACCAAGGTCGAACGCGGTTCGAGAGTTTTTCCGCAAAGCGACCGCGCGCAAGATATAACCAAAGCGCTTGTTTCGGCTTGCTTGCGAGAGGGCGTTACGATAAAATACAAAAAAGTAACGTCTTTGCTTGTTAAAGATGGCGAAATAAAAGGCGTTCGTTGCGGAAAAGAGGATATTTCGGGCAATTCCGTGATAATAGCCTGCGGAGGCGCATCATACCCTAAAACGGGGTCTGACGGAAGCGGTCACCGACTTGCCGAAAGTGTCGGACATACGATTACCTCGATTCGTCCTTCGCTTGTGCCGTTAACTTCGAGAGATAAGTCCTGCCGTGACTGTATGGGCTTGTCGCTTCGCAACGTGGGGATAACCTTTGTTGATAAAAATAAAAAAGTGATGTACGAAGACCAAGGCGAAATGATGTTCACCCATTTCGGCGTTACCGGACCTTGCATTTTGTCGGCTTCGGCGCATATTAAGGGCAATTTCCCGTGCGATTTGTATATCGATTTTAAACCTGCGCTTGACGAAAAGACGCTTGATGCAAGGATTTTACGCGATTTTTCGGGCATGCAAAACCGCGAAATCAAGAACGCTTTTTCGGCTCTGTTGCCATCGAAATTCATTTCGACGTTTGTTCAGATGACCGAAATTCCGCAGGATACACGGGTAAACAGCATCACGAAAGAACAACGCGCGAAGATTGTTTCCTTGATGAAGGCGTTCCCCGTGAGCATCAACGGTACTCGCCCGATCGATGAGGCGATTGTGACGGGCGGTGGAGTTGACTGCAAGGAAATAGACCCGAAAACCATGCAATCGAAATTGGTGAAAAACCTTTATTTTGCAGGTGAAGTCATCGACGTCGATGCCTATACGGGCGGATTCAATTTACAAATCGCTTTTTCGACGGCATTCGTCGCAGGGAACTCGATTTGACGATGAAAAATCATTAAAAATATGTAAAAAATGCTTTTTTGACTTTACAAGACCGAAAAAATTAACTATAATATGAAAAAATGAACTAAGGAGGGACGATATATGAGTTTGCAAAGTCTGCGCGTTGTGATTGTTGCAATCGCGTCGTTCATAATGGCAACGTTACGTACCGTGATTGTTACTGTGCGAATGGAAAAGAACGCGATGGAAAACGAAACATATTATCTTCCCGACACGCCCGACACTTATGTGTTTGCCGTTATAAGCATAATTCTTATGTTGCTGTTCGGCGTTTTTGCGTTTACGTTAGGCAAGAAAAAGAGTGTAGACGTTGACGATTCTTACGGTTCTGTGCCCACGGGTGCGTTGATTTTGGCGTTTTCCTTGATATTCGCCGCTTTCTTTTTCACTATGAACATTTTCACATCGGATACTGTTTCGAGTTCTTTTGTGGAAATCATTGCATTCGTATTCACGCTTTTGTCGATGGTAAAATTCATATATAACGGTTTGCTCTATAAATTTAAACTCAGTTTGGCATTTCAATCGTTTTTGGCTATGATGCCTATATTCCTTACTGTTTTTCGTTTGTTAGGCGATTTTATAAGTAAAAGCGCCGCCCCGTTTGCATCTTCGGGCGGGTATCACATAATCGGTCTTGTTGCCGTTATGCTTTTCTTCCTTTTGGAAGGCAGGTCGTATGTTTCTCCGACGATGGCATTTTTGTATAGCTTTTTCGGCTATACGGCGGTATTCTTCTTGGTTGTTTACGCTGTCCCCGATTTGATTTTGCATTGCTTCGGCACGTTCAGATTCGATTATCACACCGCTTATTCGGTTGTTGACATCGCCACGGCAACCTATATTGCAACAAGGCTTTCCTCGGCAAAATTCAGAAAAATGGTTTCGAGATAATAAACAAAGCACTTATGATTTTTTACAAGTCATAAGTGCTTTTTTCTTATTTTACAAAGGGTTTAATAGGCGTTCTTTTTCTTGCCGATAAACAACCCTGCCGCCATTGTTAGTGCGGATATAGCAAGCAAAATGAACACAAGGGTGTTTGCTCTGTCGTCACCGGGGACAACGGGGGCAGACGATTCGCTCGATACGTCAGACAATTCACTCGACATATCGGAAGACACGCCCGATTCGGCAGACGTTTCGGGCGAAGACGTTTCATCGCTCGAAGCCGAACTTTCGGTGTCGCTTGTGCTGTCGGAGGCATATACGCTGATTTCATCTATAAAGGTCCAACCTGCTTTTTTTGTTGCGCCCGATGCGTCGGTGTATTCGCCTAAATGTTCAATCGAAATGCGGACAAATCTTCCCGATACGCTGTTTGCGTTAAGTGTCATGGCGTGTGTTTCCGAAACGCCGTCTTCTACGGATTTTTTGGTGTCAAGAGTCCCGATTTTCGAATATTCGCCGTCTTGGGTGTCGGAAATTTCGAAAGTTACCGATTTGGGCGCATAAATGCCGACAGAGGTTTCGTTAAGAAACCCTACGGTAAAACCCGAAAGGCTGTCATAAACTTTGCCGAGGTCGAGAATAACAACAAAGCTGCCGTTATCGTCTACCGCGCTTTGATTGAATCCGACGTAGGCGCCGCTTGAATAATAGTTTGTACTGCCGTCGGGGACAGTACCGAAGATGCCGTCGGTGAGTTTGATTCCGTCATCGGGGTAACCTTCCGAAGCGGGAGTTACGAGGGTGTAATCTTTTCCATAGGAAACTTCGGTTCCTTCCGCGGTCGCGAACTGCATTAAAGATAGCGCAAGAAAAATAACAAGCGCAATCGTGATAAGTTTTTTCATATAAATACCGTTCCTTCCATAATTATCCGAAACATCAAAAACGGTTTGTTTTTCGGTTTCGGCTTGAACTGAGAATACCTTGTGCAAAAAAATACGAAATTATACAGAAAAAACCAAAAAAATCGCAAACAAATAAAAAAATATGGGCATTTGCTCTTTACATTACATATAAAAATATGTATAATTATTATGAATACCGATGCCAAGTGTTTGTATTGGCGAAATAACTGCATTTTTGCAACTTATCAGTCGGACAAACGTATCTTCGGCATTGGGATAAAATAAATTTCAGGAGGCAAAAAAATGTTGGATCCCTTAGCAATCGGCTTAATAGTCGTTGCAGCCTTCTTAGGTGTCGTTATTGGCATGCTCATTCGTAAAGCAGTTTCCGAAAAGAAAATCGGAAGCGCAGAAGCAGAAGCCAAGAGGATAATCGAAGATGCCGCAAAAGCAGCAGAAACCGTAAAGAAAGAAAAACTGGTTGAAGCAAAAGAAGAAGCGCTCAAAATCAAGAATGATACCGAGCGCGAATTGAAAGAGAGAAGAAACGACCTTCAACGCTTGGAACGCAGAGCGATGCAGAAGGAAGAAAATCTCGACAAGAAGTACGAAAACCTTGAAAAGAAAGAAGAGGTTTTGAACGCAAAAATCCGCGAAAACGACGAATTGAAGTTAAAAGCGGAAGAACTTGTAACAAAGCAAGAAGAATTGTTGCAAAAAATCTCGGGTATGTCCACCGAGGATGCACGTGCTATTTTGATGGAACGTGTTGAAAGTGAAGCAAGACATGAAATGGCGATGAAACTGCTTGAAGTAGAACAGGAATGCAAGGACAAAGCAGACGAATCCGCCAAGAACATAATCGCGCTCGCTATCCAGCGTTGTGCGGCAGACAGCGTTGCCGAAGCAACTGTTTCGGTTGTTGACCTTCCCAACGACGAAATGAAGGGAAGAATCATCGGTAGAGAGGGTAGAAATATCCGCGCTATCGAAACTCTTACGGGTGTTGACCTTATTATCGACGATACTCCCGAAGCAATCGCAATCTCGACCTTTGACCCCGTTCGTCGCGAAGTTGCGAGAATGACACTCGAAAAACTTATTTCCGACGGACGTATTCACCCCTCGCGCATTGAAGAAACGGTTGAAAAGAGCCGCAAAGAAGTTGAAGCGGTTATCAAGAAAGAGGGCGAACAAGCCACCTACGAAACCGGCGTTCACGGTATCAATCCCGAACTTGTTAAATTGCTCGGTAGACTTAAATACCGTACAAGTTACGGTCAGAACGTTCTTAAACACTCTATCGAAGTCGCTCATATCGCAGGTATGATCGCATCCGAACTCGGAGTTGACGTTGCGCAGGCGAAACGCGCAGGTCTTTTGCACGATATCGGTAAGGCGATGACACACGAAATCGACGGTTCGCACGTTCAAATCGGTGTTGACGTTGCGCGCAAGTATAAAGAAAGTCGCGAAATCGTTCATGCTATCGAAGCGCACCACGGCGATGTTGAACCCAGCACGCTTGTGGCTATGATTGTTCAAGCGGCTGACGCAGTTTCTGCGGCAAGACCCGGCGCAAGACGTGAAAATCTTGAAACCTATATCAAGCGTTTGCAAAAACTCGAAGAAATTGCAACTTCGTTTACAGGCGTTGAAAAATCCTTCGCTATCCAAGCGGGTAGAGAAGTACGCATAATGGTTAAACCCGATGAGGTCAGCGATGACGAAATGGTGTTTATCGCAAGGGATATTGCGCGTAAGATTGAAGAAGAACTTGAATATCCCGGACAGATTAAGGTTAACCTTATTCGTGAAATGCGTCAGGTGGATTACGCGAAGTAATTTCTCCCCAAAAAAATCTTCGATTTTTCGGGGACCCCGTAGTCGCTAACGCTCTCGAATAAAATCTGGCGATTTTATT
>JAGBUH010000100.1 GCA_017630915.1 Clostridia bacterium | reverse complement strand
GGCTCCGTAACCGAGAACACCCGTGTTTCCTACCCCATCGACCACATCGAGAAGATCGTTCGTCCCGCTTCCAAGGGTCCCGATGCTAAGCACGTAATCTTCCTTTCCGCTGACGCATTCGGCGTACTTCCTCCTGTTTCCATTCTTACTCCCGAACAGGCTCAATACTACTTCCTCTCCGGCTTCACCGCAAAACTTGCAGGTACCGAACGCGGAATTAAAGAACCTACTCCTACCTTCTCTGCTTGCTTCGGTCAGGCGTTCCTCGAACTCCACCCCACCAAGTATGCTGAAGAACTTGTTAAGAAGATGGAAGTTAGCGGCGCGAAGGCATACCTCGTAAACACCGGCTGGAACGGAACCGGCAAACGTATCTCCATTAAGGACACCCGTGGTATCATCGACGGTATCCTCAGCGGCGATATCCTCAACGCTCCCACCAAGAAGATTCCTTACTTCGATTTCGAAGTTCCCACCGAACTTCCCGGCGTTGACTCCGGTATTCTCGATCCTCGCGATACCTATGCTGACGCTGCTGAATGGGAAGAAAAGGCAAAAGACCTCGCATCCCGCTTCATTAAGAACTTTGTTAAGTACACCGGCAACGATGCTGGTAAGGCACTTGTTGAAGCAGGTCCTAAGCTCTAATAAAATCGCATAACCTTTAATAACAGCACCCGACGATATTTCTCGGGTGCTGATTTTTTTATTCTGTCATCCTGAGCGATTCTGCATCGGTTGTCATCCTGAGCGTAGCAAAATGGCATTATTGCCGTTTTGCGAAGTCGAAGGATATACGTGTAAATCCGTAAGAATATTGTAGGGAAGGGGGTTATCCCCTTCCGCTTTACCCCACCAAAAAATTGCCCTTTTCCTACAAAAATATTTGCTTTGTTTTTATAAAATTCATCCCTCTTGATTAAACCTCAAAAACATGTTATAATAAATCAAATAACACCGAAAGGTAAATGTTTATGACACCGAAAGATTATATCGTTACAAAAATCGAGGGCGAATACGCCTATCTTTGTGAAATAGATTCATCAAATACCGACGAAATTTTCATCGCTCTTGCGCTTTTGCCTAACGGCGTTGATATCGGCACAAAACTGCATTACGAAATGCTTGAATACAGCATAATCGGTTGACAGAGGTGTTTATGGATAAAAAATCTCTCTTTCAAGCTATTAAATTCGCGCTTTTCTCCGCGTCGGCAGGTATAATTCAAGCCGGCTCCTGCGCTCTGTTTCTTGAAGTTTTAAAGTGGGATTATTGGCTTGCATATCTCGTTTCGCTTATACTTTCGATTTTGTGGAATTTTACGCTCAACCGCAAATTCACTTTCAAATCGTCTTCAAATATACCCGTTGCTATGGCAAAGGTTTTCGGCTATTACCTTGTTTTCACTCCGTTGTCGACTTGGCTCGGACATTTGGCGGAAAGCTCTGGCGTGAACGAATATATCGTCCTCGCCGTAACTATGCTGACTAACCTAATAACCGAATTTCTTTTTTGTAAATATGTTGTCTATCGTAACGAGGAGCATGCGAACGGGTAATTAAAAGTATGAAAATGGGATGGTATTTATGGTGTATAAGTGTTTAGACGATGCTGTTTATGAAGCTTTTATTAAAGAAGCTGTAAAACGCTCGGATTTGATTGAGATATATGTCAATTGGCCTCGACAGTTCAATGGTTTTTCTAATGAGCTCAAAAAGGAACTGTCGGATTCGGGTTTTACAGATGAGTATATCAATATCACTGAATCGGTCTGGGATAAAAGAGTGAAGGGTGACATTCAGCTTTTCTTTAGTCTTACTGTTCCTTTCTTGAAACGTCTTGAACCGTTTTTTATAGACGGTCAGACTATTGAACATCGTTCTAAATGTTATTATCTTCGCAGTGAACTTGATATTATTCCTATCCTGCTTGAACCTAAAAGAATATCCGCTTGGGGATATCCTCTATTGCCCGACGATTTGAGTTTTATTACCGACAATAAGTATTGGTTTTTCAGCGAAAGCCATGAGAACTCATGCACGCTTTATGCTGATGATGAAAACGATTATGAGTTTTGGCGTAATATGGGTATTGCTTTTAAATCTGAATTCGATTATGAATATCATGTTGTAAACCGCTGTCAGCTTGGTGATATTTAATTACTCAGTGGCATTGGAATGAGCAAAAAATTCACGAAACACAAAACGGCTGGAATATGCCGATTTCTCGGTTCATTATGAGTGGATAAACGAAGAGATAAAATCACCGAAAAGTTGCCTCTGATCGTGCAAAAAAATATTGAAAAACGCAAAACACTGTGATATTATAACAGTATAAAACTGTTGTTTCCTCGGAGGAATAAATATGAGCATACGTATAGGTATTTACGGTTACGGTAACCTCGGTAAAGGTGTCGAATCGGCAATACGTCAAAATAAAGATATGAAACTTGTTGCGGTTTTCACTCGCCGTGACCCGAGTACCGTCAAAATAGCAACCGAGGGTGTTTCGGTGTATCATACCGACGATGCGATGAAAATGACAAACGACATCGACGTTATGATTCTTTGCGGCGGCAGTGCGACCGATTTGCCCAAACAAACTCCCGAACTTGCAAAATATTTTAATGTTGTTGATAGTTTTGATACCCATGCAAAAATCCCCGAACACTTTGCAAATGTCGATTCTGCCGCTTTGCAATCGGGCAAGGTTGCGATGATATCCGTCGGTTGGGACCCCGGTATGTTCTCACTTAACCGTCTGTATGCTTCTGCAATTCTCCCCGACGGCAAGGATTATACCTTCTGGGGCAAGGGCGTGTCGCAAGGCCACTCCGATGCCATTCGTCGTGTAGAGGGTGTCATCGACGGCAAACAGTATACTATTCCCGTTGAATCTGCGCTTGATGCTGTCAGAAGCGGAACTAATCCCGAATTGACGACAAGACAAAAACACATACGTGAATGTTTTGTTGTTGCAGAAGAAGGTGCGGACCTTGCGCGTATCGAAAACGAAATTAAGACAATGCCCAACTATTTCGCCGATTATGATACGATTGTGCATTTCATCACAAAAGAAGAACTTCTTCGCGACCACAGCGGTATTCCTCATGGAGGTTTTGTTATTAGAAGCGGAAAAACAGGATTTGATCAAGAACACAATAATATTATCGAATACAGCTTGAAACTCGATTCCAACCCCGAATTTACCGCGTCTGTCATAGTTGCTTATGCTCGTGCGGCATATAGATTGAATAAAGAGGGAAGTAAAGGTTGCAAAACCGTCTTTGATGTTCCCCCTGCATATTTAAGTATGAAATCGGCAGAAGAATTGCGCAAAGAAATGCTTTGATTTGACTTTTTGTTATGACATTTCGAATGATAGTTTGTTGCTTTTGTTCGAAATGTCATATTGACAAGCAATGCTCGCTGTGGTATAATTTCATGAAATGAGTCCAAGACGTTGGATGTAAAATTTTAGAGGTGCATAATGTCTGAATTGGCTAAGTACAAATTCATACGACCCGAAATGAATCATGATTTTGTTTGCAAAGCCGAGGGTGTTTTTTCCTCTTTTTCGGAATTGTTTTCCGATTCAAAAGAATATGTTGTTTTTCCCGGTTTTTGCGACGTGCATGTGCATTTTCGTGAACCGGGTTTTTCTTATAAAGAAACGATTTACGACGGCTGTTGCGCCGCCGCGCGCGGTGGATATACGGCAGTCTGCACAATGCCGAATTTAAACCCCGTGCCCGATAGTGTTGAACACCTAAAAATGCAAATCGATATTATCGAACGCGATGCGATAATCAATGTTTATCCCTATGCTTCGATAACCGTGAACGAAGCGGGAAATGAACTTTCGGACATGGAAAACCTTGCCGATATGGCAATCGCATTTTCTGACGACGGCAGGGGAGTGCAGTCGGATGATATGATGCGCGAAGCGATGAAAAAGGCGAAAGCGCTTGATAAAATCATTGTCGCGCATTGCGAAGTTAATTCGCTTTTAAAAGGCGGATATATCCATGACGGCGAATATGCTAAACATCATAACCATAGAGGAATCTGCTCGGCAAGCGAATATGAACAGATAGCAAGGGATATAGAACTTGTTAAAGAGATTGGCTGTAAATACCACGTTTGTCATATCTCGACAAAGGAAAGCGTCGAACTTATAAGACAAGCCAAAAAAGACGGCGTTGATATAACCTGCGAAACGGGACCGCACTACTTGGTGATTGACGATAGCGATTTGCAGGAAGACGGAAGATTCAAAATGAACCCTCCGCTTCGTTCTCGCGAAGATAGACTTGCACTTATCGAGGGTATTAAAGACGGCACGATTGATATGATTGCTACCGACCATGCGCCTCACTCTGCGGAGGAAAAAGCCAAAGGACTTGAAAAAAGCGCATTCGGTATCGTCGGACTTGAAACGGCTCTGCCCGTGCTTTATACAAAACTTGTTAAGACAGGGATAATAACCCTTAATAAACTTGTGGATTTGCTTTGCGTTAATCCTCGCAAACGGTTTAATATACCCATGGGCGAAGATATTACCGTGTGGGATTTGAATGAGGAGTTTACGGTTGATGTTAATGATTTTCTATCACTCGGCAAAGCAACCGAATTTACGTCGGTAATATATCTGTTAAAATCCCACTTTAGGTAATCTATTTTATTTACAGACAAAATAGCATCCATTTGTGCCCAAATCATATCCCTTACTTCCTTGCGGGAAAAATCTAGGACGTACTGATTCTTGCCGAGCATAGGCTCTCTATCCTTTACCCTTATGCAAATGTCGGGATG
>JAGBUH010000099.1 GCA_017630915.1 Clostridia bacterium | reverse complement strand
CAGAATTTCATCGGAATGATGCAAAGAATGGGCATACGTGCACCGATTCTTCTGCTTGGCGGTACTTGTATCACAATGATGATGGATAGAAAGTTGGCGTTAGTTATGATTGCCACGCTTCCGCTTATCTTTATTGTGGTTTACAGTATTTCACGTATGGGCGTACCGCTTTACTCGAAAGTTCAACAATCGGTTGATCAAATGGTTAGAGTTGTCCGCGAAGACGCGCAAGGTATTCGCGTTATTAAAGCCCTCTCGAAAGTGGATTACGAAAACGAACGTTACGACAAAGCAAACATAACACTCAAACGGAATGAAACCAGAGCGGGAATCATTATGGGTATTGTAAATCCCATTATGACTTTGCTTATGAACATTGGTATCGTTGCGGTTATTGCAGTCAGCGCATATTTCGTATCGAGCAACCAATCCTCTGCAACAACCGTTATTGCTTTTATGCAATATTTCACGCTTATTTCCATGGCGATGATGTCGCTTTCGAGAATGTTCGTTATGTACACAAAATGCGCCGCTTCGGCAAAACGTATTTCTTCGGTTATGGAAGAAGTCAACGAACTAAAACAATGCGACGATGACGGAAAAGGCGATTCTTCATTCCATATTTCCTTTGAAAACGTATCCTTTTCATATCTCGGAAAGAGTAACAATTTAACCGACATATCGTTTTCTTTAAAAAGAGGCGACACACTTGGTATTATCGGCGCTACGGGAAGCGGTAAATCAACCCTTTTGCGTCTTCTTATGCGTTTTTACGATACAAACGAGGGCGTTATCCGTATCAACGGAAAAGACGTTCGTTCATACAGCCGCGAGGAACTTACCGCGATGTTTGGGGTAGTATTCCAAAACGATTTTCTTTATGCCGACTCGATAGAAGAAAACATTCGTTTCGGGCGCGATATCAAAAGCGAGGATATTGTAAACGCGGCAAAGATAGCGCAAGCGCATGATTTTATCTCCTCTTTTTCAGACGGTTATGCTCACAGCATATCGACGGGAGGAACAAACCTTTCGGGCGGACAGCGCCAACGTGTGCTTATATCACGCGCGATTGCCGGAAATCCCGAAATACTTATACTCGATGACTCGTCCTCGGCGCTCGACTATAAAACCGACGCTAATCTACGCCAAGCACTCGCACAAGCGCTTCCCGATTCTACGGTTATTACCGTAGCGCAAAGAGTAAGTTCGGTCAAAAACTGCGACCTAATACTTGTAATTGAAGACGGAAACATCATAGGCTGCGGCAAGCACGAAGAACTTATGGACTCTTGTGCGGAATACAAAGAAATAAGCGATTCGCAGATGGGAGGTGCTTTCCTTGACTGATAATAATACTAAACCCAAAAACAAAAAAGGTATATTTATTAGATTAAGTAAATACGTTTTGCAACAATGGCCTTTGTTTATTATTGCGTTATTACTCACGCTCGGCTCAAACCAGTTATCGCTTTTAGGTCCACGGTATTCGGGCGCAGCTATTGACGCTATTGAGTTGGAATGCGGTGTGGACTTCTCGGCGGTTTGGGAAAACATTGTGTTGATGCTTGGATGTTATTTGATTTCGGCACTTCTGTCTTACGTTCTCTCGATTGTTATGATACATTTAAGCCAGAGAATCATATACAAGATGCGAAAGCAGGTTTTCGAAAAGCTGACAACCTTACCGGTAAACTATTTTGACACCCACGCCACAGGCGATATAATCAGTCATTTATCGTATGATATTGATACCATAAACAGCACCCTCTCGCACGACCTTGTGCAGATATTGACGAGTGTTTACACTGTTGTCGGTTCGCTTATCTTTATGTGGCAGATATCAAAACCGATGATACTTATATTTGCCCTAACCGTACCCGTGTCCTTACTGTTCACGCGGTACCGT
>JAGBUH010000098.1 GCA_017630915.1 Clostridia bacterium | reverse complement strand
TCGTATTTATTCATATACTTGTATGCTTATTTCCTCTCTAAAGATTTTTTCATAATCGACGTTTCGAACGCTGTCCAATAGATAGTTTGCCGGCGATAAGTCGATACTGTCGCCGCGTTCGTTTCCGTTCGCGTCCGTCGTAATGTCGTTCTCGTAAAAGTACGTGTGCTGCTTCTTGCCGGTTGTCGCCCCGTCGAAAATGAAACCCGCGTGAAAATTCCGTAGATCATCATGCAGACAATTAACGCCGGATTTCGGAACACCGGCTACCGTTATTTTTAATTTGCCGGTCTTTGCGTCGCGTACTGCGTACCGCTTGGCGCCGACGCTGACAAACTCCGTATAGGTTCCGTCTAATTCCGCGACACCGAGCCAATACTCGCGCCCGTTATGCAAAACAGCGCCGTAACCGCGGGCAAGCAATTTCTGTTTGCATTCTTCGTTATAAGCTGCAAGCGCTTCTTTGTTCCAATTTACGCCGTATGCGCTGTCTGTATCGGAATATAACCATATACGCGGGTTTCCGCTTTCGTCCTGTCCGGAACAGGCGGCGCCCAATTTAAACAGCCGGTACATACTGCCGGACGTGATCCAGACGCCCCATTGATACGGCAATATAGAATTATGGTTATTGACGTATTTTTCGTAAAGCGCTTTTTCGTCCTGGTCTTCGGCTGTATCGTATTCGCCGGTCAAATATTGTTCTTCAATCATAAGTTTAACCGGACGTTGTACAAGCATACCATATAATGAATTGATACGGCCTTTAGCCATGGCATACGCTACCGGATCACCGGCGGTTTTTAACTTCGTCTTATCAACGAAACATTGGTATACATAGTCTGTATACCACTTCGGCATATAGTCCTTGCGTGAAAAATAAACGTCGGTACAAAAGACGGTTTCGAATTCGTATTGCGATACGATCAAATCTAAATCAAGTTCATTTATCCATATTTCAGCATACGCAGCGCAAAGGACGCGCCCGTTATCTTCTACACTATTTACGATACGGACCATTTTCGAACGCTGCAGCACAGGCATAACAACGCCGTGTTTCAGTTTCGGCTTTACCATAACGAGCCGAATCAGATAGCCGTAATTATCCATATTTTGCAATATGAATTCCGGCGAAACAACCTTATTAAGCGGTTTAAACTTTTCCATTGGTACTTTGCCGGCTAACATTTCAAACGGATAAGACGACGCGAAATCATACGCATCAAGCAACATTCGAATTATCTTTTCGACATAGTACCTGTTGTTGTGAACATACCCGCCGTGAAAAACGCATTCAAGTATAAGCTGTATTTCATATTCCGGTACGATACGCAAAAACCTTTCGCGGGCGCGGTTCTCTTTTCCGATCTTCCGGACCGCTTCGCGTACAATGCCGGTTGCCGTGTACGGAATCGCATATATACGCTTGTTTAATGTATCCATGGTCTTTTGTATACATTCGACGCCTGCAAGCGTATCATGTTCAATATACGTTTTTTCGTGCGGGTTAAACCGTTCGCCCTGGTTCCTGATCTTATCATAATCCCAAAAGCCCGACGCCTTTTTATGCTTTACGTCCAGATCAGACGCCCATTTTTCAAGTGAGCGCTGCGCCAGGATAAGAGAATCACGAAAAGTAATACCGTTTGCAAATGTGATAAATACCGGATAATGTGACTTGGTATTGAGCTGATGAACCGGCAGGCCCCATTTACGGAACATAAACTTGCGAAGAAAAACCCAGTCGTACGAAAGATTGTGAAAATAAAAGATTGTCTTTTCTCCCGGCATCGCAACAACCATTTTTTCGATACAGTCAATCATTTCGGACGGGCGCGTACCGTACAACGTAACTATGTTCATATCGTAAGCGCGTACCGATATGGTCCATGCTACAACATAATTACGGCATACGGTACCGGGCGTTTCTTTGCTGGTTTCGGTATCGCACATTATTATAACGTCGTTAAAGGTTTCGTCCTTGCCCCGTCCGATATAAGAAATCCTTTCGAGTTTTTCATAATCGAAATACTTCCAGAACGTGAACGCGTACGAATTGTGCCTGATCAACCAATTTTTCCGCGCTGCAATGACTTCTTCTTTTCTCACTTAACCTTCTTTAGATATTCGGCTACCTGCGGGCCGAAATCTGCGATAGTTTCTTTTACGAACCCTTCAACCATTTTATCAGGCACTTTTATATTGATTTTCTTTGACTTCTCAATTCCGCGCAGTATCTTCTTTTTGTTCTTGCGTAACTCCGCAAGCACTAAAAATTTTGTCTGTGAGCCGTAGTTTTTGTCCATTTCTTCCGCTAAATCGCTGTCAAAATATTCGGCCATGTCGTCCCATTTGAAACCAAGCCCCGGAAACTTTTCGTTAAGGCTGTCGGCGCGGTCCTTGAATGTTTCTTTGATACCCGCTATGCTGCTTGTCTTTAAGGAAAGAAACGTCTTTATGTCCTCGATTTTTGCTTCCAGGTCTACAAGCTGTGTAGGCGGCGCAACATTAAAGCGCATAGCATCAGCGCCGGACCATTCCGAAATATCACGCATACCGCGCTTGTATGCCCATTCTTTTACATTTGCGTAAGGGTTTGTATCCCCTCCGCGGGCCGCTGCCTGTTCAAGCCGTACTAAACGCTGATCAGCAGTTTTCGCCAACGTCCGGTATACCGCTTCAAGCCCTTCACGCGTTGTCGGCATTTCATAACCGGGCGTCATAATGTCTTTGGTCTTATAACCTTTCATTGTTTATACCTCCCATAAATCCGTAAACGAGCAATTCAAAACGCGCATGATCTTTTCTACACTTCGAATCGTACAATCGCGCTTACCGGCTGCTATGTAACTGATCATGCTTTCCGTTAAGCCGGTCTTTTCGGCAAGTTCGCGTTGCGTCATTTGCTGTTCTTTGAGCAATTCGCGCAATCGGCATTTAATAGCCATGTTGGTATACCTCCTTTGCTGGTAGGGCGTCCCTACTTACGTAGCCGGTCCGATCTACTTACGTAGGTCGTCGCGCCTGGTCCGGTAATCATATCTTACAATATAGTTAAGTGCTTGTCAACTGCTACTTGGGGAAGTTTGCATATATACCCCCCTCTTGTCT
>JAGBUH010000097.1 GCA_017630915.1 Clostridia bacterium | reverse complement strand
GGTGTTACTCCGTCCGAAGACGAACCCGAACAAGATGAATATCTCGTCGGCGACGTTAATGATGACAAGAAGGTTGATTCTGTTGACTATTTGCTCGTTAAACGTGCATGTTTCAACACATATACCCTTTCTGATGCAGAAGAAGCTCGTTCTGACGTAAACGCAGACAAGAAGGTTGATTCTACCGACTACTTGCTCGTTAAGAGAATCGCATTCGGTACTTATATCGCATAATTCTAAACACAAATGATTTATACCGCCCACGTTATTGTGGGCGGTATTTCTTTTACAGATAATTCACATGAAAAAGACATGACGATTGTTGACATTATCGGTTAAATATGATAAAATAAAAGCAATAAATGAAGATAAAATGGAGAAAAATGCTATGTTTATGAAAAAACTCATTTCGATAGCGCTCTGTCTTGTTATGTTAATGGCAAGTGTTGTTGCGCTTATCCCTGAAATGCTTACCGAAGCGAACGCCGCTACATACAGATCTGCGGCTAACGGCGCGTCGTCTTCTTACAAATCCAGCAAATACTACGAACACTACACAAGAATTCCGCTTACCGGCGACGGTGCTACCGATACGTTGGCTCTCGCCCTTTCGCAACTTGGTTACCACGAAGGTGCAAATACCAGCGATATGGCAGGTGATTCCGGCAGCAGCGGTAACTATACCGAATATAACTACAATATGGGTAACTTTGGTTCGGGATATACTTACGACTGGTGCGCAACTTTCTGTTCTTGGGCACTTTATCAATCCCGTGTTACCAATCAGAGCTCGATGAACGATTGGGCGCGTTATCATATCGGCGACGCAAATTATATTTGGCGTGAAGTCGGTTGTCCTTCTTGGGTACAAAACCTTAAATCCGTAGGCAAATGGAAGTATTCTCAATACTACGGCGGTTCTTACAAGCCTAAATCCGGCGACCTTATCTTCTTCCGCGATGCCGCGCATATCGGTTTGGTTCTTTATTCCGACAGTTCTTACGTTTATACTGTTGAAGGTAACACCAGCGACGCATCGGGTATCGAACCTTCGGGCGGCGGTGTATACTTCAAGACCTACTCCCTTTCCAATTCGGGCATCGACGGTTACGGCGTTCTTCCCTATAAGACCGACAGTTCCGTAAAGAAGATCGATTACAGTGGCGCTAACCCCACCGCAGGTCTTTATATTTCGAACTCGATTAAGTACGTTTATTCCTCGTCTACAAGTTCTACCGTTTCTTACAATATGCCCAGATTTACCTTGTTTGAAGTTACCGAAATCGCGTCAAACGGCAGATTAAAGGCAACATATAAAACTTCGTCGGGCACCACCGTTACCGGTTGGGTTCTTAATAACTCTGACAGAGTTATCCAAGTAACTTCCAGCGCAGAACCTGTCAACATGACACTTAAATGCGTTGACGACAAGGGCAACACCCTCAAAACTCAAACCATCACGGGTAACAAGGGTTCGACCGCCACTATCACTCCTCCCGCAATTGACGGTTACGCTTGTACTCAATCTTCGGTTTCCGTAACCTACGTAAGCGGCGGTACCGTAACTCTTGTTTATAAGACCATTCTCGATGCCGCGATCGATAACGCGAGCGGTACACGTTACTGCGACTATACTCCTTCCGCACTTGCAACTCTCCGTTCCGCATATAACGAAGCGGTTGCTGTTCAAAAGAATACAAGTGCAACCGCCACTCAAAAGACTACCGCTGCCAATAAATTGAACAATGCAGTTGCAGATACTATTTATAAAGGGGAATCTGTTGTTTCTGTCGGCGCATCTTACACCACTTCTGCTACCGAACGTACTGATAAGTGGAAAGATGACGGTGAATGTCTTACCGACGGAGTGAAAAACAAACTCGGTATCGACGAAGGTTATGCAGGTTGGGCAGTTGGCGCAGAAGGCGGAGATGTTGAAATTATCGTCGACCTCGGTGCAACCGTTTCATCCAACGTTTACCGTATATATACCAGTGTTAACTCCGACTGGGGTATTAACCTACCCGATAAACTCACCGTTTCGGTTTCTGCCGATAAGAAGACATGGACCGAAGTAGGTTCTACCGATAGTGAAACGGCTACCGTTTCGAACGACGTTTGGCAAAGTTACTACATGACCATCAGAACCGATGCGGCTCAAACCGCTCGTTACGTAAAATTCGTTGTCAGTGCGCCCTCCGCACACGCATGGATCGAAGAGGTTGAAGTTGCTTCCTCGCCGCTCGGCGCAATGGGCGAAATCTACGTTGACGGTATCAACACTTACGTTCAACCAGGTAAAACCGTTATCTTTACTCCCGCTTTCGGAACTATCAACGGCAAGACCGCTAACCATAAATGGACTTTGAACATTGTCGCTGAATGGAGCAGCGCAGACAACGTATATATCGTTAAGAGCGTTTCCAACG
>JAGBUH010000096.1 GCA_017630915.1 Clostridia bacterium | reverse complement strand
TGTTGAAAGTATGGCGATGTCGTTTTGTTTATCATATCCCAAGACTTTTAAAACATCGTATTCTTTGCCGTCGTAGGTTTTGATTTTTGCTTCCTTGGCGTCTTCAATAACATGATGATTAGTGATTACCATACCATTTATATCATCAAAAAATCCTGTGCCTGTAGAAGAATAGTTAGAATTGCTTGCTTTGATTTCTATGGTTGAAGGTGCAACAAGTGAATATATATCTTCGGGGGTGAGTATAGTGGATGTTTCTTCTGTTGAGTTAGAGGTGGATGTAAGCGAGTTACTGCAGGCAGACAAAAGAAAAGCAAGGGCGATAAGTAAACTAGAAATTTTAACTAATTTATAGCGCGATAATATCATATTCATAAAATCAACTCCTTTTTTGTATTTTAACATAAGGCATAATGAAAATCAATAAAAAGTATAATTCCGTTCGTTTTTACAAATAATAACACCACAAATGTAAAAACAAGGAGAATTTTATATATGAAAGCAACAGGTATTGTGAGAAGAATAGACGACCTTGGCAGGGTAGTTATCCCCAAAGAAATACGCCGTGTTATGCGGATAAGAGAAGGAGACCCGTTAGAGATATACACCGAAAGTGACGGAAGTGTAGTATTCCGTAAATATTCGCCTGTGGGCGAATTAAGTCGCGTTTCGGCGGAATATGCCGAAGCGATTAACCGTTCAAGCGGTATCCCGATAGCGATTTGCGACAGAGATAACGTTATCGCCGTTGCAGGCGTTTCGCGCAAGGAATATCTTGAAAAGCCGATTTCGAGCGGACTTTCGGGTGTTTTGTCGAGCCGCCGCAGTTTTTCGGCATCCGACAAGAATGGGGAAGTGACCATAACCGAAGGCGGTGGCGAGGTGAGCTATCTTTCGCCGATTGTCAGCGAGGGAAGTGTCATAGGCGCTGTAATGTCGCTTAAACAAGACGGCAAAACCCACGACGGTTCGGAAAAGAAACTTATCGACACCGGTGCGTATTTTATGTCATCGCAAACCGAAATATAACGAAAAAAGGGCTATTCCGTTGTGGATAGCCCTTAAAATTATTCTTCGCAAAAACCGTAAAAATTTCCGTTGACAATCGCTAACGTGCCTTTTTTATTTTCTTCCAACGAAAAATATGATTCCTCGTCAACAGAAAGTTCGAGTTCTTCTCCGTCTTCGGTTTTAAAAATTGCATAAAATTCTTTAACCGCAATAGGTGTTTTCGAGCCTTGAAGTTTTGCACCGCAACTTAATTTAACTATCGTAACGGCGATTTCCTCAATTGGAGGTTCTTCGTATGGTGCTTCTAATTCTTCGAGAGCGCGTTGTTTGTCTTTTTTTGTGTTGTGTGTCATTCCCCATATTGCAAGACCTATGAGCGCCAAAAAGACAAAAGCCAACACAAAAGTTCCTACGTTGAGCCCCAAAGTTATCGAGCCGAAATCCAAGAACATAAAGGACATAAGAAACTCCTTTTTAGGCGAGTGCGCCTTGAACTAACTGAATAATTATACCTGCACTCGCGCCGATAACATATAGCAACGCGGTTATGGCAACATTCGATTTGAAACCCTTGTTTACCCTAAACAAAACCACCAAACCCGCACCCGCGGCGGCACAAAGTCCCGAAATTACCGAACCGAGCGATATCGCAGAATCGATATAAAGCTGTGCGAGGATTACCGACGGGGCGCAGTTGGGAATAAGCCCGATAAGTGCGGTGAGAAGCGGTTGGAAAATGCTGTTGGTCAACATCACTTCTCTTAACTTGTCCTCGCCGATGATTTCGATTAACCAACCGAGCACAAACGTGGTCACAAACAAGAAAATCCAAACCGAAACGGTACGTTTGACGGTACATTTGGCAATCGCCTTCCAATCGGTATGACTGCAACAATGTTCCTCGCCAATCAATTCCTCGTCATCGCAGGAATCATCGTGGTGATGACAATGGTGACATTCCTCTTTTTGTGCCTTCTTTTTGCGTAAAACAAGGTCGATTAAATAACCTGCAATAAGCGCGATAACTAACTTCAAACCCATAATCAACAGCAAGTCGGTTATCTTTTGGGGGTTCGCGAGTAAGATAAGTAACGCTTCATCGGAGGTTGAGAGATATATCGCGATAAGCGTGCCTAACGTGATTATTCTTTTTGCATAAAAGTTCGATCCGATAACCGAGAAACCGCATTGCGGAATAAGACCGAGCAACGCACCTGCCAATGGACCGGTTTTTTCGGCTTTTTCGATAACTTCGGAACTTTTTGATTCGAATTTCGATTCGATATATTCGAGAACTGCGAACGCGACGATAAGAAACGGAATCATTTTGAGCGAATCTATCAGCGCGTGTTCGAGCGCGTGTAAAATTTCGTGCATCTTTTCAAATTTCCTGACTTTTCATATAAAAACATTATACAGTACAGGCAATATTTGTCAAGTTTTTTTTAAGGATATTCAGGTATAAGGAAAGACCGAGATTGCTCGGTCTTTAAAATGTTTTTAATTTGTTTACGGAGAAATAATGTTGGTTTCGCCGAATTTGCTGTTTCCTGTGATTGTGAGGCGAACTCCGTTGCCGGTGTTTTTTCGTGTGTTCACTTCGCCGAGAACACAATGCATTTGATTCGTTACCACCCAATCGGCTGGAATGTGCACGTCGGTTTCGCCAAAAGAGTTGTTAATGTTGAGTTCGAGATTTTCGTTTTCGGTAATCAAATCTGTGTTTTGATAATATACAGTTGTTTCACCGAACGAGTTCTTTACATAACTCTTCTTGATTGAGGCGGCATCTATATATACCGTATTTGACGAAAAAGAGTTCGTGTCGTTGGACTCAAAAGCATCTTGGATATGATTTTGTCTTCCAAATCTCATTGAATGGTTTTTGAGGACTTTTTTCGGAAAAATAAAAATGACAGCGATATTAGCCAAAAGCGCCGCAAGGATAACAAGCCAGTTGTTGATTATATTTTCGTTGGGTAGATTTGCCCAGGCAGCAATTTCTTTTTCGAACACCATAAACAAAAACGCGAGAGGTAAGAATATTTTCAAGCGTTCGCGCAATGTTGAACCGAAACATATTTTTGAAATAATCCAAGCGACAATAACCGCGCCGATAAGCAATTTATAAATCGGGATTTGAAAAATCGCCGCTTCATAACCGATGCCGTAAACAACCAATGCAACTGCTGATAATAACAGTAAAATACCTATGAAAATTTTGCTGATTTTACCTTTCATTATTTTAACCTCATTTCGTTTAATCTGTCTTTAAACGCCTTGTAATAGGAACGCGAAATATAAACCTTCTTTGTCGTATCGGCAAAAAATGCCTCGCATATTCCCGTTATTTCTCTGTGTATCGAAGAAATTGCTTTGACGTTAATAATACATGATTTGGATATCCTCATAAAACTTCGCGGAAGACGTTCTTCGAGTTCATACAACTTTAAATCGGAGTAATACATTCGCTCTTTTGTGTGCGCGGCGGTTTTATTGCCCGACGTTTCGAAAAAGAGGATTTTGCTTGTCTTCACAAAATGCGTGTTTTCGCCGAGCGTAAGTTCCAATTCGTTGTTTTCATTGTTTGATATTACGGATTGAATCGCAATTACTTCGTCGGTAATATTTTTGCATTTGATGATTATTTCTTCTTCGGCATCGGGGGTAACTTCTATACGTACTTTAAAACCCAAAACAATTTCTCCTCCTTTCGCGAACATTATAAGCGATTTGTTGTATTTTGTCAAAGATTTTGAGGTAAGCGGAAGAAATTAGGCGGTAAAAGGCAAATAATGTAGTTCGAAACAAAAACAATACTTGCCAAAAGGTTGTGTTTGTGTTAAAATGAATTCGTACTTTAAAGGAGGATATTATGGAAAAACAGGAAAGAATGTCGTTCTCTGAATGGCTTGAAAATATTTGGTATCACTATAAATGGCTTATAATTTTCGGTGCGGCGATGATTGCATTTCTCGTAATCAGTCTGTCACAGTTTTTATCGACGAAAGACCCCGATGTTAATATCTTGCACGTCGGTCCGATGTATATATCCGCCGAGGTTGCAGAAACGATCGAAACGACGGTTGGCAAAATGTCCGATGACTATAACGACGACGGCGAAATTAAGGTCGAGATTCTTGATATCACCATAAATAAGTTCGGTAATGAGGAAGCTGGAATTGACCCGATAAATTACGACCACAACAATAAAGGTCTTCAAAGATTCCAAACCGAAATCCGCGCAGGCGACACCGTGATTTATGCACTTGATAAAGAATTTTTTGATATATGCGTTGAAGAAGATTTGTTGACACCGCTTGATGAAGTTATCGACGATGCGTATATGCCCGAAAATACGGTTGGCGGTTACGGAATTTATATTTCCGAATTGAAAGCGAGTAAACTTGACGGACTTGATAAGATCCCCGAAACCGCGATTCTGTGTTTGCGCCGTTCGCCCGATAAGGATGAAATTAAATACGGCAGAACGATGGAAGTGTGGGAAGGAAACCGAAATACTTTCGTGAATATCGTCAAGTACAGTTCATAAAAAGAAATTTACTATTGCAAAATGGATTTGTTTGTGATACAATAACTCTAATCGTTAAATTATCCGGAGGATTTTAAAAAATGAGCAACAAAGTTATTGCCAAGCAGAAGAAGACGATAATCATTTGCGTTGTTCTCAGCGTGCTTCTTCTCGCAGGTTCGGTATTCGTTCTTATCGACGGTATCAGCCACATGGATGACCCTTACACTCAATTCGAAGATGCAAATTTTGCAAAAGCACTTGCACAAGCACTTGGTAAAGATAGTGTGCGCGATATAACACAAGATGATCTTGATAAAGTAGAATCTCTTGTGTATTACTATTCCGTCGGCAACGATGCGCAGAATAATTATCAATCTTATGCATACCCCGTTGTTATGCTTGGTTATCAGGAATTGGCTGACGATATTATCGCCAACTCCGAAGAAGAACCCGCGGAAGGTTCTTACGTGGTTATGAACTACCCCGTGACCGAAGCTGAAGACATTACTGTGTTTAAGAATCTTCGCGTATTGCGTACTTTTGACCTTGCCGAAGTTTCGAGCATGCAAGAAGGTTGCTACTACACCCAGCTTTATAATGCATACGGTATGGGTTCTACCGCTGTACCTTTCGATAGCCTTATCGCAAGCGCGGCACTTACCGACCTCAAAAAACTTGACCAACTTGCTTCTCTTACCAAACTTGAACAAGTTTCGCTTCAATATACCGGTATCACTACTCTTGAAGGCATCGACAAGTTTGAAAACCTCACTAAACTTGACATCGGCAACACTCTTGTAACCGATTTTGAACCGCTTTCTAAACTTACTTCGCTTACCGACCTCACTATGGTTCAAATGGGTGAAAGAACTGTTCCCGAAACCGAAACTTCTGAAACTTCCGAATCCGAAGACAAGGAAGAAGAAAAACATACTCATGTCGGTATTACCGATATCAGCGCATTGTCCTCTTTGACCAATCTTAAATATTTGAACGTTGCAGGTAACGCGATTGAAAACATCGATGCCCTCAAAGGATTGAAGAACCTTGAAACTGTTACTCTTAACAGCAACTGTATCGAAAATCTTGACGCGCTTTCGAGCATCACCTCGCTTAAAGGTGTTTCTGCAATCAGCAACCACCTCACCGATATCAGCGGTGTTAAGGGTTGTACAGAACTCGAAACCATTTACGTAAGCGATAACAAACTCACCGACGTATCTGCACTCGCGGACTGCAAGAAACTCACCGCAATCAGTATTTACAACAACGAAATTGATAAAATCGGTGACTTGTCCGGTCTTAAAGAACTTACTACCTTTGACGCTTACTCGAATAAGATTACCGATATCAGCACTCTTGCGTCTTGTGAAAAACTCACTTCGATTAACGCATACGATAATGCAATTACCACTATCGGCGACCTTTCGAAGCTTGATGAACTTACTTCTATCGCGGTTTATAACAACGAAATCAAGGACCTCAACGGTCTTAACGGCTGCGCAAAACTTTCTACCATCGAAGCTTATAACAACAAGCTCGAAGGTAAACTTGAACTTTCCGACTGTCCTGAACTTACTGCACTTAACATCTATGTAGAAGAAGAAACCGAAGAAGACAAAAAAGACGATAAGGAAGAAGATAAAGACGAATCTACTGATGAATCTTCCGATGTGTCTGCTGATGAATCTTCTGATGTTTCCGTTGATGAATCTTCTGACGAATCTGTTGAAACTTCCGATGCGGACACCTCCGCCGACGAATCGACTGACGAATCGACCGACGAATCGACCGACGAATCGACCGACGAATCCAAGGATGAAGAACCTATCGTTAAGGAAGGCTTGACCGAACTCGTTATTAAGGGACTTAAAAAGTTGACTTCTATCAACGTTAACAATAACGCGCTCACCGCA
>JAGBUH010000095.1 GCA_017630915.1 Clostridia bacterium | reverse complement strand
CTACTCGGCGCTCAGTGTTTTGCTTTTGCGAGAATGGTTTTTTGGAAATGCTTTGGATTCATCGACCATTCCAACAATGACAATTTATATTATAATGTAGGAACGCTTAAAAGCGGCGGTGTTACCGCGAACACGGTGAAAGAACTGCTTATGAAAGCCGCACCCGGCGCACACGTGCGACTTGCGGCGGGTCACTCGGTGTCGATTCTCACGATGGACGAGGATTTTATCGTGATTTATCACGGAAACGCGGGCGGTGACGGTGTCAAGTCCTCGCCGTGTATCGTTTCGACGCGGCGTTATACTTGGGAGCAGTTTGCGACTGCCGCTGTGCGCGGAATACAGTACGTAAATATGCCTTATAACTACCCCGATTCCGAGATTATTCTAACTAAAAAGGAAAACGGATATTACAAACTCACCGAAAACCTTAATCTTCGCGCCGAAGCAAATACCGAATCGGATTCGCTTGCGGTTATCAAAAAGGGCACGATTATCGACGTGACCGAAATCGACGGATTTTGGGGCAAGACCGAAATTGACGGTAAAATCGGATGGATTTTCCTTCAATACACAGCGTTTTTCAGCCGAAAAGAGATTATTCCGTCGGGCGAAGTATTTTCGCTTGACGAAAATGGATATTTGAAAGCGGCGGAATGGAAGATGACGTTTGATTCTTTTTCCGAGCATTTTGACAAGCAAAATCTCACCGTCAAAAGCGCAAGCGGAAAAGACCTGATGTCTTCGGGTTACGTGGGAACGGGCAGTACCGTCACCATCGACGTGAACGGACAAATTATCGACACGGCAACGGTTTGCCTTGCGGGTGACGTGAATTGCAACGGTTCGCTCGACGTCGGCGACTATATTCTGATAAAACGCGCTTGTATGAACACCTATGATTTGAACGAAGTTCAGAGCGTGGCGGCAGACGTTTACGGCAACGACGGAATCGACGTTTTCGACTATATGTTGGTAAGAAGGTACTTTTTCACGCCGAATGCCGAAATTTTCAGTGATTTTACAAATTAAATTTATATAACGACAGGTTTCTCGAGAAAATCGGGGAACCTGTTTTTTTCGATTGCTTTTTTCTAAAATACAACTTTTTCGGATATACTGTTTTGCTTTTCGTTTTGCTCTGCCAAACGCAACCGAAAATAGGAAAAAATACCTATAAATTTCGGTTTCGCTTCGACAATCCGCGCTTACCGTTTGGGGATATAATATACACCCAAACAAGAAAGGAACGGAATGTAAAAATGGAACTGACAAGCAAAAAAATTCTATCCCCTACCCTCAAAACCGATATAATCTTTACTCTTTTCGGGTTTTTATTGGCAATTTCTCCGATTGTTTCGGGTGTTTTGCCGTTTGGATGCGCGTTTCTCTGCGCGGTCCCGAAAAAACATCGTAAATTCACTCTTTTCGGGGTGGTTGCAGGGGCTTTTTTCGACGTATGCATACCGCTTGCGGTATTTTGCGCTCTATATCTTTATTTTGTGTTGTCCGCGAAAGAAAAAAGCGGTAAAATCTTTCTTTTTACGCGGTTGCTGCTCTCGCTGTCGGTCAGCGCGTTACGTGCGGCGTACGTTGCGATGTCGGGAATTGAGGATATGAACGGGATTT
>JAGBUH010000094.1 GCA_017630915.1 Clostridia bacterium | reverse complement strand
TACTCGGCGGTGTAGGTTATAATCTCTTTCGCGTCTCTGTCGGTAGACGTGCGCAACATAAACTCTTCGAGCCAATAAAAACCGATTAAATCAAGGTTTTCGTAACCCGCCTCGGTATAAAGACGAAGTTGCTCATCAATCATCCATTTCACCGCATATTTGCGGTCTTCGATTTTGCTCATATCGACTTCGCGTCCGCCAAGCGAACCAAAACTCGAACCGGCAAACTTGTTGGGATAAAGAATGGTGAAAAAGACACCTGCCTTCTTGTCAGGCGCGTTAAGTTTTGCCTTGGCTTTGCCGAATGCGCTGTCAAGTGCATCGACGTTTACGCCTTCATCGAAGGTATCTTCGATATAACTTGTCCAGTCAATCGCCAAGGTCGGATTAGAAGAGTCATAGTGCATACTACCGCCAGAAGCACCCAATTTTACACACGGCAAGAAAAGAAAACTATCGAAAAAGAAGTCCTGAACGTTGCCGTTTTTGTCGAGATATGCGACGTAAGGCATCAAATCGGCCTCGGTATGTCTGCCGTTATCGGTTCGCGACGGATTCCACGTATACGTCAAGCATAAATTTTCATAACCGTTCATAACCGAAACATCGGGGAAATCCGCGCTGACGGTTACACTAAACATCGAAAAAACCGATGCTAATAATGCAACAATCAGCAGATAAGAAATGTGTCTTTTCATAAATATTCTCCGTTTTTTATTTTGGAATAATTTTAACATAAAAATCAACACTCGTCAACGACAATTTGTAAACTTTGCTTAACGATAAAAATAAGTTCCCCGTTTAAAACGAGGAACTTGTTCTTTGTCATAAATTATACTTTATAAGTGCCGAATGCGATTCTCTTAACGAGAAGGTAGTCAGAAGAGTCGAGTTTGCCGTCGCCGTTAATGTTGGCACGTGCAAATTCTTCATCGGAAAGTTTATACGTACCGAAGCATGCGCGTTTAACGAGCAAGTAGTCGAGTGAATCTACCGCTCCGTTCGCGTCGATATCACCCAACGATTCCTTGATGTCCGAACTGTATGCCGAAACTTCACATAGGAACATCCAAGAATAAGAAGCCGATGTTTGAGGAATAATGCGATACTGAACGTATCTTGCATTTACCGATTCGGAAAGCACAACGACTGCATCAACGCAGGTGAGTATCGAGCTGTCTTTATAGTCCGCTGCACCTGCAAAAGTCCAAGTTTTGTTATCTTCCGAAACATATACTTCGATTCCCTTGGGAGCGGCTATACCGCCTGAAAGTTTTTGCGAACCTGATGTAACCGTAAAGACATCAAGCGCATAGGATTTGCCCAAATCAACCGTAACGATTGCGTAACCTTTGCTCTTTACCTCGGACGAACTTTTATTGAATCCGACAAAAGCAGGATCGCCGAAATCTGCGCTTGTCGGAAATTTGCTGTCGGTAAGAGTGACGCCGTTTTCGTCGGGGTAGTTCGCATTTTCATTCGAGGGATAAATGCCCCCGGAGGTGTATTTCTTACCGCGCGCAACGTTTACTTTTCCGTGTGTCACATCGCCCAAATCACTGCTGTATGCCGAAACTTCGCAAAGGAACATCCAAGAATAAGAACTTGACGATTGAGGGATAATGCGATACTGAACATATCTCGCGGTCACGGCTTTTGCGAGCGCAACCGTCGCGTCAACACAAGTGAGTATGTTACTGTCGCGATAGTTGGCATCACCCACAAAAGTCCAATTTTTGTTATCATCGGAAACATAAACCTCGATACCCAAAGGTGCACTGATACCGCCGGAAAGTTTTTCCGAACCTGCGGTAACCGTGAAAACGTCTAATGCATAACTTCTTCCCAAATCAACCGAAACCGTCGCATAACCGTTTGCTTTTATGGCTTCTGTGGTTTTATTAAAGCCGACAAATGCAGGATCGCTGAATTTGCTGGTGGTAGGGAATTTACTATCGGTCAAAGTAACGCCGTTTTCGTCGGGATAGGAAGCAACGCCGTTGCTGACGTAGATGCCCTCAGTGGTGTAGGTCTTGCCACGTGCGACGTTCATTTTTCCACTCGTGACGTCACCGACAACGCCGTCTTTGACGCCGACCAACGCCTCGCTGCAAAATACAAAGTTCTTGTCGGAGTTGATAAACGAGAATTTGACGTATCTCGCAGTAACCGCCGCAGTTTCGTGGCTGACGTATGTGATAATATCGGATTCTTCAAGTTGCGGTTGTGCGATAAGATTGAATTTTTGTCCGTCCTCGGAAATATAAATACGTACGTTATTATCGGGGTCACCGATACCGTAAGTGTCGGCGTTGCTGAAAATCGCGATAAAGTTTGTCAAGTCGGAGCGCACCCAACCCAAGTCGATGGTAACGCTCATTCTTCCGTCGGAATCACGGTTCGACACGTGATATGCATGCCATTCTGTACCGAGGAACGAACCCCAGATAACGCCGTCGGTCAATTCGGTGCCGTCGTTATCGAGATACGCCGAGCTACCCAACGCGCTGTACGGTGCAGTCGCAACGTATTCTTTGCCGATAGAAACCCAATCGACATCCTTGGGTAGTTCAAAAACCTCGGTATAGTTGTTTTTAAGGTCGTCCTGTGTCAATATGCCTTTTGCATATTTATAGGTCAAATCGTATATTGAACGCGCACGTATGCCACTCGAATAGCAAGAACCGTAATATACACCCTCTTTACCGCCTTGGTAATACATTTTAACCGAATTCATCGCGCCGGTTTCCATACATCCTGCGAGATAATCGAGGTATTTATTGTAATAAACACCGTTTGTAAGCGCGAAATTGTCGATTTCGATTTCAACACACATACCCAATTCCTTGGTTTCTTCGGCGCAGGCAAGAACACGTTCCTTGTCGCATGCCAAGTCCCAATACATATTAGGCTGCATACAAGCAATATCAAAACCGTAATCTTTCCAAGATTGATATCCTCTTGCTCTGTAATAAGGTACCCACAAGAACTTCAATCCGAGCGAATGAATATATTCCGCCGCATAAAGGATAACTTCTTTTGCATCCTTGTCAGTCGTGGTGTTCAACATAAATTCTTCAAGCCAATAAAATCCCAACAAATCAAGGTTTTCGTAACCCGCTTGGGTGTAAAGACGAAGCTGCTCGTCGATCATCCACTTAACCGCATATTTACGGTCTTCGATTTTGCTCATATCGACTTCGCGTCCGCCAAGCGAACCGAAATTTTTTCCTGCATAGGTGTTGGGATAAAGAATCGTGAAAAAGACACCCGCCTTCTTATCGGGAGCGTTAAGCTGTGTCTTGACTTTGCCGAACACGCTATTGAGCGCACTGACGTTCACGCCCGATTTAAAGGTATCTTCAACGTAACTTGTCCAGTCGATCGCCTTGGTCGGTTTGCTCGAATTGTAGTGCATACTACCGCCCGAAGCGCCCAACTTAACGCAAGGGAGGAAAAGAAAACTATCGAAAAAGAAATCTTTAACGTTTCCACTCTTGTCAAGATATGCCACGTAGGGCAACAAATCCGCCTCGGTGTGTTGTCCGTTATCGGCGCGGTCGGGGTTCCAAGTATATGTCAAGCATAAATTCTCGTACCCGTTCATATCCGAAATAGCGGTAAAGTCTGCGCCGACGGTGACATTAAACATCGAAAAAATCGACGCCAATAATGCAATAATCAGCAGATAAGAAATGTGTCTTTTCATGATTATGCTCCGTTTTTTATTTTACAATAATATTAACATAAAAATCAACACCCGTCAACGATAATTTGTAAACTTTGCTCAACGATAAAAATAAGTTCCCCGTTTAAAGCGAGGAACTTATTTGAAATCATACTATTAAATCCTGTTTTATTCAAGAACATTCGTCATGCCCCGAAAAATTGCAGATTTTTTGGGGAATTATTGTACCTTATAAGTACCGAATGCGATTCTCTTAACGAGGAGGTAGTCGGAAGAGTCAAGTTTGTTGTCGCCGTTGATATCAGCACGAGCGAATTCGTCATCGGAAAGTTTGTATGTGCCGAAGCAAGCACGTTTAACGAGCAAGTAGTCGAGAGAATCAACCTTTCCGTTTGCGTTAACGTCGCCCTTGTCTGCCGTAACGGTAGCCACGGTGCCGTATGCTTCAACTTCGCAAACGAACATCCAAGCAGCAGAACCTGTTTCGGTGAGAGGAAGAACGCGGTATTGAACGTAACGTGCGTTAACTGCCTTTTCGAGAACTACGTTAGCCTTAACGTACTTAACGTTTGCATCGTCAACATAATCAGCTTCTCCTACCTTGGTCCAGCTGTTGCCGTCCATAGAGGTGTAAACTTCGATGCCCTTGGGAGCTGCTATGCCGTTCGAAAGCATCTTGGATGCTGCCGAAACAGCAAAGGATTCAAGCGCGTAAGCAGAACCGAGGTCTACGGTAATAGCCGCATAACCGTTATTCTTAACGAAATCGGAGTTCTTGTTGAAGCCTGCGAATGCAGGGTCGTTGTACTTGCCTTCGGACGGGAAGATACCGTCAGTAAGGGATTTGCCGTTTTCATCGGGGTAAGAAGCAACACCGTTGGAAACATAGATGCCGTCCGAGGTGTATTCCTTGCCCAGAGCAACGTTTTGAGCGATAGATTCGCTGCCGCCGCCCGATACAACGCTAACGGTTGCAGCCGCGCCGAGAGTGCCGTTTGCAATATCAACGTTAGTAAAGGTGAGTTTGTCGCCCTTGAATGTGCCTTCAAGTGCTTTTACGTTTGCTTCACTCTTATCTACGGGGTCGGTAACGTTGGTTTCGTGGCCGTGAGCCGCAATAAGAATTTCATTACTTGCAAGAGTGATAGGAAGGGTGGAAGTGCCCTTGCCGTATGCGATCGATTTAACGATATATGCGTTTTCTTCGCTATTCCAAGCCGCAACGATGTTTAGAGTGTCCTTGTGGTTAGCGGTGTCGACGTTGATTGTGCCGAATGCAGGGGTGAAGATAACGGTTTTACCGTTTTCTACCTTTTCGTTGATAGCATCAACGTAGATTTCATCGGTTGCGCCGATACCTGCATTTGCAACTTCAACTTCTTCGAGCCATACGTGGCCGCTTGCAACCTTAGCCGAGAACTTAATGTAACGTGCAGATTGTACTTTATCGGTTCTGACTGTCAAGGTGTAGTTCTTCCAGTCGCCATCAACAACAGTAAAGGTTTCGCTGTCGGTAACGCCGACTTGGGTGAAGTTTACATTATCGTTGGAAACAAATACGGTCAAACTTGCAGGAATGTTGACACCCCAACCGGAGTTTGTGCTGGTGTAGATAGTGTAAACGTTGGAAGAAACCTTCGAGCCGAGGTCAACAACAACTTCGGTTTGACCTGTCCAACCTGCATAACCGGTGGTATCGCCCGATTTATTCTTCACGCCGTCGGTAAGACGGATTCCGTCATCATCCCACTTGTCGCCTCTGCTGGGAGTGGTGGTGGTGTAATCTTTGCCGACAGAAATAACGGTGGTGTTATAAATAGTATTTGCGATTGCGTTTTTAAGCGATTTAGCCATCGCAATTTTTTGTGCTTGGGTTGCACTTGCGTTCTTTTGCATTGCAACTGCTTGGTCATAGGTGGAACGGAGAGTTGCGAGTGCAGAAGGAGTGTAATCGCAGTAACGTGTGCCGCTTGCGGCATCGATAGCCGCTACGAGAACGGGTTTGTAAGAAACGGTATAAACGTTGCCGCTCTTATAAACAACTTTAACAGAAGAAACGTCTGCTTCATAACCGTCGATAACGGGAACTGTTATTGTAGCACTTGAATTCTTGTAGCCGCTGATAGTCTCGGTTTTGAGAGTATTGTTGTTTTCGTCAACACACTTAACGGTTACGTTAACCTTTTCGTTGGTAACGTTGCTGGTAATCTGAATAACTCTGTCCTGATTGTTGAGAACCCAACCTTCAACGGTAGTACCCGAAGCGTTGGTGTATTTTGCCTTCAATCTGCCGTTAGAACCGATTTCGGTAACTTCGAACAAAGCATATTTAGGTATTGTTCCGGAAGCGGTGTTGCTGGTTTCGCTGGGATAAAGATACTTAGCAACGTTGGTTATGTAAAGACCGACAGAAGGATTAGCGCCGCTGTAATCGATCTTCATTACATTGCTGTTTGTCTTATAAGGAAGAACGCCGTAGCCGTCAATGTATTTAGCGTCTAATGAGTAACTCTTAAAGAATACACCGCCGCCTGCGGGTTCAACACCTGCCGCGTCGCTGGTGTTACCTTCAATGGTGTAAACCTTACTGCTATCGGAATATACAACCATACCGATATGGCCGCCCTCATTGAAGAAAATAAGGTCGCCGGATTGGGGCTTATAAGAACCGCCGTAATATCCGGAATACTTCCACATGCCTACGGCTTTAAGGTTTTGAATCCAAGCGGGACAACCAACTTCACGCCAAACATAATCAGAATCGCCGATGTGTTTACGTGCCCAGTCGCTGATCTTGTTTTGGTCGGTAGAGTGGGATTGATAAAGTGCCCAAGAGCAGAAGGTTGCACACCATTCGTATGCATATCCACCGCCCCAGTCACCCATATTATAGCAATATTCGGTGAAGTTATCGGCGCTACTCGAATCACCTGCCATATCATTAACAGATGCACCCTCGTGGTAACCGAGCTGAGAAAGTGCAAGTGCCAAGGTGTCGGTAGGACCGTCACCGGTGAGTGTAACGTTCAAAAAGTGTTGGTAATATTTACTGCCCAAATAAGATTCCGACGGACCATTAACCGCAGTTCTGTATGTAGCCGCAAATACGTCGGTTGCCATTTCGGGAATAAGTGCAACAACGCTTGCCATTAACATAACAAGACAGAGCACTACCGAAATGAGTTTTTTCATAAACATAGTATTTTCCTCCATTTTATTTTATTGTTTTTATGTTATCACATATAACCGATAATGTCAACAATCGTCATGTCTTTTTATGTTAATTATCTGTAAAAAGAAACACCGCCCACAATAACGTGGGCGGTATAAATCATTTGTGTTTAGAATTATGCGATATAAGTGCCGAATGCGATTCTCTTAACGAGCAAGTAGTCGGTAGAATCAACCTTCTTGTCTGCGTTTACGTCAGAACGAGCTTCTTCTGCATCAGAAAGAGTATATGTGTTGAAGCATGCACGTTTAACGAGCAAGTAGTCAACCGAGTCAACGATTTTGTCATCATTAACGTCGCCGACGAGATATTTTTCATCGGATTCGGTTGCGGACACGCCGTATGCTTCAACTTCGGAAATCATGAACCAGTTGGTGTTGCTTTCGATACGGAATTGAACGTAACGGCCGGTCACACTCTTTGTGAGATCTAAAACTGCCGTAACCACGTTGATAGCAGTGCTGTCTTCGGGACTTACGAAACCGACGGAAGTCCATGTGCTGTTGTCATCGGAAACGTAAACAGTAACCTTTGCGGGAGCAGTAACGCCCGAACCCGAGTTCTTCGAACTTGCAAAGTTAGCAACGAACTTGTTCAAATCGTATTTTGCGCCGAGGTCAACGGTAATAGTAGCGTAGCCGTTTGCTTCATATTCTGCGCTACCCTTGTGGAAGCCAACGAAAGCGATGTGTGCATAGTTGCCGTCGGCGGTAGCGTTACGACCGTCGGTAAGAGTTTTACCGTTTTCGTCGGGATAAGTAGCTTCACCGTTTGTAAGGTGAATGCCGCTTGTGGTGTAGCCCTTGTTTAACGCAACGTTTTGAGGAATAGCAGTATTATTTTCGGGTTTGTATCCGGAAAGAGAAGTCCACGAAACAGTAGCAGCCGCGCCGATTTTAGCAGCAGCAACGTCGATATTGGAAACAGAAAGTTTGTCGCCGATTTCGATGCCATTGAATTGATTACGGTTGTAAACACTTCTGTAAACGGGATCGGTTGCGTTGTTTTCCCAAGAGTGAGCGGCGATCATAATTTGTCCTGCTTTGAGAGTAACGGCGGGAGTATCGCTGCCGACGCCGTTGGAAACGCTCTTAACGATATATACGTTGTCCGCGTTGCTCCATTCAGCGACAATGTTCAAAGACCATTTATGGTTAGCAGTCTTGCCATCGATGGTTCCGAAAGCAGGAGTAAAGATAACGGTTCTACCTGCTTGAACGTAGGTATTGATACCGTCAACGTAGATTTCGCCAATTGCGCCGAGCGGGGAGGAAGCAACTTCAACCTCTTCGATCCATGCGTGTGC
>JAGBUH010000093.1 GCA_017630915.1 Clostridia bacterium | reverse complement strand
GACGGCAGTTCGTCGGTAACAGGCGCGCCTCAGGTTTCGGTAACCATTCCCGCAGGCGGCTTTATGGTTGCATTCGGTGCCAATAACACCAAATTCATGAATATCTATAACGTCGTTATGGAAGGCGCAGTGCTTTACAACGCGACTATGTCGGTTATTTACGAAGCTTATGCAAGTTACAGCGGCAGCACCCTCACGGTTAGATATAACAACCCGAAACCTGCATCAAGCAATGCTATTTCCTTCCTTTTCGTTGGTAACAGTACCACCTACTTCAACGGTACTCCTATCAAGTTCAAGGCTATGGCAGCGGCAGCAGGCATTGAAATCGACGTTGTTTACTGTACTTACGGCAGCGCGTTCCTTTCCGAATTTGCAGACCCCAACCATGAAAGAGGTAAGGCGTTCCGTAACCATCTCGCTTCGAGAAAATTCGACTACGTCGTTCTTCAAGACGCGGCAGGCAGAGATTACAACACCACCAAACCTCAGGTTGAAAAACTTCTTCCCCTTATCAAAGCAAACGGCGCAGAGGCGTTGCTCTACATGCGCTATTCGGCAGCAAGCACCGTTGACCAAATCAGAACCAACGCTATCAAGCACCACAATAACTACGCAACCTTGGCAAAAGATTATAACCTTGTTTGCGCACCCAGTGCTGACGCTTTCGTGCACTACGCAGAAAAGTATAACGACCCCTACACTCTTTACGCTTCTGACGGAGGACACCACTCCAAAGAAGGTTCCTACCTCATCGCAGCTACTTGGCTTTACTCCTACCTCGGCGTTGACCCCGTAGGTAATACTTATACCGCAGACCTTTCTTCCGATATGGTACAAAAACTCCAAGAATGTGCAAAAATCGCTTGCGAAGAGGGTTATGCCTATCCCGGTATGGATAACGATTACCAAGAAGACGGCGTTTACTACAAGAATATTGCCAAAGGCAAGAAATACACCGTAAAAGGTACTGCATATTCGGGCGACTGGACCGATGCAGATGCAAACGGCAATCCTCTCGGTAAGCTCACCGACGGTATGATCTCTACAAACGGCGGCGACACCACTAACGGTTGCTGGAAAGGCACTTCTGTTGATATTACTGTCAATCTCGAAGGCGTATATAATATCAGAAACGTAAGAATAGACCTCCACGGTAACAGCGGTTGGGGCATCGGCGATCCCGCAAATCACACCGTTAAAGTGGCTGTTTCTATTGACGGCACCAACTTCAAAGACATCGGCACCGCTACAATGGGTAGTGAAAATGCTGACGGCAACTGGAAATTGCGTGAATTCAACCTCAAAACCGGCTCTAATATTTCCGCTAAATATGTAAAACTCACGCTTTCTAACGCGGCTAACTCTTTCTTCTGGTCGAGCGAAATCCGTATTTACGGTTCGGAATCGAACAACGTTGCAAACGATGCTAATATCGCGCTCAACAAGACCTACACCGCAGAAGGTATCTATTCGAACAACGGCTCTACCCCCTATCCCGATGAAGACGGCAAGAGTATGACCGACGGTATCATCGGCACTTCGGGCTCTATCTACAACGACACCGCTTATGCAGGTTTCAATAAAGGCACCGATGCTTACACAGCGAATGGTTACGCTTCTATCACCGTTGACCTCGGCAAAACATACGACCTTGATAAATTCGTTTCTTTCGTCGGCACTTCTTACGATAAGAACGGTGCCGCAGGTATCACCGCACCCGCGTCTATGAGCGTTTACGTTTCTAACGATAACAGCAACTGGACCAAAGCAGGCGAAGCAAACTTCAAGGACGATTCTACCAAAGGTTGCGAAGCTCTTGAAATCACCGCTACTACCGGCGCAACCGGCAGATACGTTCAATACCGTTTCGTTGCAAATAAGAACTGGATGATGATTGCCGAAGTTGAAGCATACGGCACCGAATCTACTGTTCAACCCGAACCCGATGAACCTACCGAACCCGATTATAGATTGGGCGACGTTAACAACGACAAAACGGTTGACTCTCTCGACTACCTCCTCGTAAAACGCGCTTGCTTCAAGACTTACACGCTTTCGGACGCAGAATTCAAATGCGCCGACGTTAATGAAGACGCCGTTATAGATTCTTCCGACTACTTGCTCGTAAAACGTATCGCGTTTGGTACTTATACCGTTGCGTAAAAGTTTTCCCCAAAAATTCAAACGAAACAAGTTCCTCATTTGAGGGACTTGTTTTTTGTTAGGTTTTTTATATTACAAAAGGGGATTTTTGAACAAATCCCCTTTAAAACCCCTTAAACTTTTTATGATTATTTATCATAAAATCCAAAACAACGTATGTCAATTCAAATAAGCAAAACAAATAGCACATCGTAGGGCGATGCGCCACAGTGAGAAAACGGTTTTGACCGTGACCGCTTCGCCCTGCAACATAGTCAAAAAGCCTTGAAATACAGACGTATTTCTTCGTTTTTTGCCGTCGTTGCAAGTCTAATCGGTCACGGTCAAAACTGCATCGCACCTTAAAACTTGATAGTTTTGTCACAAGACAAAGAAGAAAACTGCGATAATACGAGCGTATATCGCAGTTTTTTGATGCAGTATTGTGCAAAATTGGCTGTTTTAAGGCGATTTATCACTATGGTGCATCGCCCTAGGGCGGGCGGCGTTGGGGTTCCCTGAAAATCGTAGATTTTTAGGGTATATCGCTCCCGCCGAAAAGGTGTATTTTAAAATGACGTTCTGTCTGTGAAAATACATAACGATTAGCACATTTGTAGGGACTTACCGTCCTCGACTGTCCGTTATCGGTCGCGTTTTTTCTTTCACCAAACCAAAAAATGAATATGGCTTGGGCATTATCACATTTTCTTCAACCGACAAATGATTGTATTCACAAACGGACAGTCGAGGACGCCTGTCCCTACTTGAATATACAAAAACGTAACGTTTTTTTCACGTTCACGAAGTGAACATATCACAACCGAAGTGATAACAAGGTTATATCGCATCGCAGATATATCGCACGCGAAGCGCATATCGCTCGTGCGATAGCACGAAACGTCAAAAATCACATAACATATTTAAAAAACACAAAACAATCCGCACATTCAATGTAACAGACCCTTTCCCTACAATATACAACAGATTTTTTACGTTGTTTTTGATATGTACAACGTGATATTAAATGCAATCTTGACAGGCGACTTTATCGGTGATATACTAATACAGTACAATATCAATTCGCATAAAATGAAGGAGTACATTATGAAAACGTTAAAGAAAGCATTATCTTTATTTCTCGGCATTTTCATGCTCGCTTGCGGTATGCCGTTTTCGGCTTTTGCCGCGCCGAGTTATTGGGGTTACGATTCTTATGACACCATCGAAAACCCCGGTGTCGAAAACATTATCTCCCACTCGACAACCGTTACCAAAGTAAGCGCAACCACATATTCTTTCTCATCAAAAACAAAAGCAGGTACGCTCACCGTCACGTTGTTTGAACGTTCATGGGGTATGTTCAACCTCGGTTCTTGGACTTTGGTTGACAACGACGGTAAACACGTACCCCTCCACGAAGGCACGACCGACTGGGAATACGTTTACCGCACCAGAGCCACAGCAGACAGCAAAATGGTTTATTCGGGCGGTAACCACGGTAACGAAATTCTCGTTTCGCTTGACATTTATAACGGCGACACCGAAGAAAAAATCAACCTTTCGGTTGGTCAAAGTGCAACCGCGAATAAAATCCATGTCATCGAAAAGAGTAAACTTTTAACCAAACCCGACACCGACGGCGACGAAATCGGTTTCAAAGACAAGAATAAAGACACCTATAAAGAATCGGAAGTTTATGCACACGTCACCCGTAAATATACTTTCACAGGTCCGCAAATCAAACTCAACGTCGATTACGACTACTTAAAAGACGTATATTACGACCTTTCCTATACCTGTATGTTCCCGATAAACAAACAATACGGTCTTTACTGCGATATGTATGACCAAGCGGGCAACAAGATTAAGCATATCGAAACGAAAAAGGTCGGCGCCGCCGATTTCAGCGGTCCTACCTATAACGGCAACGCGGCAACACGCGCTCATATCTACGGCTACGTTGACCCGAGATATCAATTCAACGTTACGATTAACACCCCTGCCGATTCACTTGCCAACTTTGAAAACTCCTATAAAACGTCCTATTGGGATATGAATACAACCCACAATAAGTTGTATTTCTCGAAATTCTGGACCGACAGACCTACCAAAGTTGCAGGCGGTACACAACTCCATACCGAATGTGTTTGGCAGTTCGTATTTGACGAAGACGGCAACCCCCACAATAACACCGACTTTGCAAAACCCAACCTCGCACGAAATAAGGATTACCAAATCTCTATCACCAACGACCCTGTC
>JAGBUH010000092.1 GCA_017630915.1 Clostridia bacterium | reverse complement strand
TTCCTTTGTAATAGACATTTCTTCCAATTCTTTTCCGTTTCCGATAGGAATGATGCGATCGGTCCAGAGCTTTGAAATGCCACGTTTGCGACATTCTTTTGCGATATCGGGCAAAAAGATGTGGTTATCGCGATTGGCGGTGAAACTTATATAGGTTTTTATCCCCGAAATTTCCAAATATTCCGCCGTATTGAACACGCGGTCATAATCGCCGATTGCGCGCAGATAATCGTGGGTTTCACGATTTCCGTCGATGCTCAGTTGAACAAAACGCGCATCGGTAGATTTAAGAAGCTTTATTATATCGTCGTTGATAAAAGAACCGTTAGAAAGAACCGCATATCCGAAATAATCTCTAAAACTGCCCAAATACTCGATTATCTCGCAAATATCATTCCTAACAAAAGGCTCTCCGCCGGTGATATTTATCTGACCTTTGCAACGAATTTGATGTCTTTTATTGTATATTTCGAGAAGGTCCTTGTATTGAAGAATTATATTCTTAACATCAAAAGTGGTAAGCGGTTCAACATCGCCCTCGGTACGATAACAATGCTTGCATCGCAGATTGCACCTTCCCGTGACGTGAAACTGCATGAGCAAACGGTTTGGACGGTTTTCCATCATCAGTCTCCGCAACCGCCGCAACCGCCGCAACCGCCACAACCGCCGCAACCGCCACAACCGCCACAACCGCTACAACCGCTATCACTGCTGTGGTTTTTGCGGTTTGCCGCCAACACTTGTATTCTTTTTTCTTCGCACTTAGCCATTGAATAATACAAAAAACCGGGAATTTCCTTGCCATATAATGTGGTGCTATATTTATGATCATAATCATATAAAGCATAGGCGCGCATAATTTTGTTCTTTTCTGCGTCGAAAGGAGGTATCCCGTTATCGAGCGAACGAATAACCGAAAGAGGCTCTCCTATGCCGTTACATTTATACTTCACAAGCGGGTTTGCGTATGCTTTTTTGAATATCCATTCGAAATAATTATCAGTTGCCTTGAAATATATTCCGCCCCAAGCAGCAATTACAAAAATGCTTAAAAATACAAGATTTTCAATATTTTTGCCGTTATATATGCCCATAACAAGCTTGGTCAAGCCAAAATACATATTCACGTAAAACATACAGGCAAAAATCAATTTGCAAATGATTTTTGCGACTTTTTTAATTTTTTCCGAAAAGATACCACCTTTATTTTGAAGTTGCGGTTCAGGTTTAACCGAATATATCAAATCAAACAACAATATTTTCTCGCCCGCCGAAACATCGAAACTTTGACAATAATTAACAATCTTTTTAACCTGAGGGTTATTTTGACAATATTGTTCAAGTTCTTCTTCGCTCATTTGGGGATTCAAACGCACATAAATATGAGATTCATACTCGATTTCAATAATGTTATGCAAAAGTGCTTTTAATACATAAAATCCGCAAAGTTTGAAACTGTCGAAATTTTGTACAAGCATAATGTCGCCATCGGTATAAATAAGCGATTTTCCCATAGGAAGTTTTGCAGAAAGATAAATGCGACAAACAATATAAGAAAGTAAAAATGACACCAACATTGAACCTATGGATATTCCGCAAAATATCCAAATAAAATCGCTGCCCTGAATGTGACGTATTGCGTAAGGAATATCATTCACAGCCAAACGCATAATCACTATATACACCGCCAAGGAAAATACCGACGCGGCGACATAGTGAAACTTTTTCTTAAATGCAAAGAACACACCTGTAACCAACGAACCAAAAGAAAACGCAACGGTTAGCCCGAAAAGATTCTGTTCCTCAGCCAAATCGCTTATAAAACCTGCAACAATAAAAGCACCAAAAAACGCAAGTACTTTTAATCCCTCACTCATGCCTTTATTCGTTTTTTTAGAAGTCTTTTCGGGAGTTTGTTCAAACGTATAATTAGTATATTTCCTAACAACTCGAGTTCCGTTTGAATTATGCTCTCCAACCGAATTGTTTTCCGTGACGGGAGTAGTTTCGGCAACAGAATTATTTTCCGCTACCACACCATTTTCCGCGCCGATAACATAAGGCGTATTTTCGTTTTGACCAACGTTAGTTTGTTCAGTTTGCTGAACAGCAGGCGTTTTGCCGTTAAGCTGTGTCGATTGCTGAACGCCATTATTGAAAATACTCGCAAGCCTTTTCTGTTCTTCAAGTTTCTGATGTTTTTTGAATTCGCGGTCCTTCTTTTTGATTTTGCAATATACAAATATACAAAGAGCCAAAGGAAGACAGAAAAGAATCAAAGCGATAAAACTCACCACAGACACATCTTCTATAAAAAGAGAAACTGCGACCACTGCAAAAAGCAAAGTTATCGGAAACATCACCCATGTGATAACAGTTAAAATTCGACGGACCACTTTATTGTTCACATTTATCCTCCAAAAAACATTTTACCTAATTATAACACATTTTTAGATAAAATCAAGATTTACATAAAAAGACGGTTTATCCCACAAAAACGTAATCGAATGTCACAAGATTTATCAATTCGTGTGTGACTGTTGCAAATTATTCGTATTTGTGCTATAATATCGCGTGTAAAAACAAATGCAATCCCATTCAATTTTGCGATTAGGAGTAAATTATGTCCAGACAGCCGAAACAAGTGCATATTTATCTCTACCGAAAAGGCAAACGCGGATATGAATACGCGATATTTCAACGGTCGGACCTGACGGTGTGTTGGCAGGGTATCTGCGGCGGTCTTGAAGACGGCGAGGACTTTATTCAAGGCGCAAGGCGTGAGATTTTTGAGGAATCGGGGATTGCCGAAAAGCTGCCTCTGTATCAGCTCGAAACCGTCAGTTATCTCCCATCTAACATCTTTTCGATTCAAGCGCAAAAGGTCTGGGGCAACGATATTGTCGTGATTCCAATGTATTACTACGCGATGGAATACGACGGCGAAATAAAACTCTCCGACGAACATTTGGAGGTTAAATGGTTGAATTACGACGACGCATGTGAGTTGATATATTTTGACGACCAAGAAACCGCGCTTTACGAACTCGACGAGCGCTTAAAACGAAACAAACTCGATAAATTAAGGATAGATTAAAATGTTTAAAAAGTGTACAACGCCAACGCCCGATTGGTTGATTGTCGGGTTGGGCAACCCCGGAAAGAAATACGAAAAAACACGCCACAATGCAGGTTTTATCTGCATTGATTCGATTGCCGACGAGTTGGGTATTAAAATAAAGAAGTTAAAATTCAACGCCTTGGTGGAACACGCGGTGATAAATAACCAAAACTGCCTTTTGATGAAACCGCAAACCTTTATGAATTCAAGCGGCGAAGCGGTTATTCAGGCGGTTGAGCAATACAACATTCCGTATGAACGGGTTATCGTCATTTCCGACGACGTTTCTTTCTCGGTGGGCAGTACGCGTGTACGCCGTAACGGAAGTTCGGGCGGTCAAAACGGTATCAATAATATCATTTTAATGCTCGATACCCAAAACTTCCCTCGAATTAAGGTCGGCGTGGGCAAACGTCCCGAAGACGTCACAATGGTCGATTGGGTTTTAAGTGATTTTAAAGACGAAGAATTGGAAATAATTAAAGAAGCGGCGAAACGCGTGTCAAGCGCGGTGTTTGAAACTGTCGGCGGTGATATTGACGCCGCGATGGGAAAATGCAACAAGATTCTTTGATTGACTTTATATTGTATTTGTGGTAAAATAAGTTAAAGTATGATTATTCAAGCGAGGAGTGGTAAGAAAATGATAGTCCTAAAAATCGTTTTAATCCTCCTTGCCGTGATAATTTTTCTTGTAGTTTTCGCGCTGATTCAAAGTGTGAAAGTCGTGTTTTCTTTCTCGACCGAGCCGAAGCTCGATTTACGGGTTAAAATCTTGGGAATTACGTTGTACGACGCGAATAAGGTGAAAGAAAAGACGGTCGCCGAAACGAAAAGCGACGAAACCGAAGTTAAGCAAAAGAAACCGAGTAAAGTTGCCAACTATTTCAAAAAACTGTTCGGTATTGATACCTTAACCGAAGCAACCAAGGTCAAGGAAAACGCCGAAAACGAGGGCATTTCCGACAGCGTCAATAAAGTCGTCACGGTGATATCGCTTTTACTGGGACAACTCGTTTGGTTGCTCTCGAAAATCCGTGTCAACCGCTTTCATATACTCGCGATTTGCGGCGGAAGCGACGCAGCGGATGCGGCGATGGAGTACGGATACGTTTGCGCGGCGGTATATCCATTGGTCGGTTATATTGATACCCACTTGAACACAAAAAAGAACGCGACCGACATTCAAATCGGTTGCGACTTCGAAAACGATGCATATTTTGAAATTGATTTTATCGCAAAATTACGATTGATACACATAGTACGCGCCGTGTTGAGAAATGCTAAAAATATGGCAAAAGAACAGGCGCGCTTGGAGGCAAAGATATGAGTAACGCACCCGAAGTTAAGAAGACAACAGCGGCTGAAAATTTGATGAATTTGATGTCGTTCACCGCAGATAAGGCATTGGAATTGGCAGACGCCAATTCGGTTTTGGGCGAAAAAATCGTCATCGACGGTATGACGATTATTCCGATTACCAAAATTTCGGCAGGTTTCGCAGGCGGCGGCGCGAATATCGTCAACGCAACGGTTAAGAAATCGAGTACCCCCGCAGGTTCGGGCGCGAAAGTATCGGTCACTCCCCTCTCGTTCCTTGTTATAAGCGGCGGTGAAGTTAAGGTTGTCGATATAAAAGCGAGCGAAACCGAAACCAAATCGGGACTTGTTGCCAAAATCACCGAAGCATTTAAGTCGATGAAAAAGAAAGACAAAAAAGAAGAAAACAAATAAAATTAAAAATCGGTTGTCGGGTTAAAATCCGACAACCTACTTATATGCCATGAAGTTATATATTGCTAACACCGAATTTTTCAACGAATATGATAAATACTTTCAGATGATGTCCGATAAGCGCAAGGAATCGGTCAACCGTTTGAAATTCGACAGCGCGAAAAAGCAAACCATCTTGGGCGAAGCACTTGCGAGAAAAGGACTAAACGATTTGACTGGAATCGACGAAGACAAAATCATCTTCTCGCGCACCGAAAACGGCAAACCGTTTGCAGAAAATGCAGATGTCTTTTTCAGCATCAGCCATTCGAAAGATTATGTAGTTTGCGCCGTTGACGATAACGAAATCGGCGTTGATATCGAGCAGATTCGTCAGGTCGAATCAAGAATCACCAATATTTCCTGCACCGAGAGGGATAAAAAATACATCTTCGGCGAGGCAGATTCCGAAACCCTCACTCCCGAAATGCTAAATAGATTTTTCGAGGTCTTGACGGCAAAAGAGGCGTATTTTAAATACATCGGTTCGGGAATAGTCGGTTTAAAAACCATTGATTACGATGAAATCAAACCGCAATGCAAAAAATTTATTGAATGCGGTTATGTCATCACAATCTACTCAAAACAAGACTTCCACGGAATGAAGTTGAAGATTGTATGAAAGTGTCTTCGCCGTGAAACACCTTCGTTCTTTATTTGATAAATAACTGAGTATTATAACTCTCCCCCGTGGTGATTAGAACTACAAGACGGTTCCCACTACAAAACCAAGCAGGTGGTAAAATGAAAAGAATATTAGGTTGTTTTATTATACTGTTATCTATTTGTACGGTTTTAACATCGTGTGATTTGGATTCAAAGTATTATCCGCATAATTATGGTGAAAATGAGTGGATTGGAGATAAATACGATGCTCGTTTTTACGTCAATAATGAAGGTTCTTTAATGCAAGATAACGGTACTATTACATTAAACGGAGAAGTCATCGAAATTGTTTATTTGTTTATCCCCGGCGGTATGGCTTTGTGTCATTATCGTGGCAATGCGGAGAAATTCACTTATTATGATACCCCAGATGACAGTTTTTGTTCGGGTAATGTTGTTTACGATAAAGAGGGTAAAACATTTACTATGGAAGTTTACGAAACCTCAAATGACAACATACCGATAGGAACTATAATCACTTTCACACGTAAAATCGACTGATGCTTATATCTATATACTTACAAAAAGAACTGTGCAACCTAAAAAATGCACAGTTCTTTATGTTTATTCAAATATCAAAATGCCGTCTTTATCGTTGGTCGCGGTTTTAAATGTCATTACACCGGCGTAACCTTGTGTGGGAATAAATCCCGTGAACACAATCTTGCCGTTCCAGACCGCGCCTTTCGGCACAGAAGAACAAGGGATTATCGGATTTTCGGGGAGTTTAAAGCCGTCAAACGCCGATTTTGAAATCATATAGTGCGCCTTTGTCTTCAAGCTGAAAATAAGATAATAATATCCGCCGTATTTGATATAATCGGGACATTCCGGCTCGGTCGCATCGTCGGAAATATATATCGGTGTATCAAGTTCTGTCCATTCGTTAAGGTCACTCGAAACAAGATGCGCCAAACAACCGCGTCCTGCCTCAACAAGCGTTGTGGTAAGGAACATATGGTACAATCCGGAATCATCAAGAATAACCTTCGGGTCGCGGACCGAACGGCCGAGATATTTGTCGGACAGTTTGAAACAAAAATCCTTATCCTTTTTAAAATGATAACCGTCTTTCGAGATACTTCTGCAAATATGCGCAGGCGAACGGTCATACATACGTACCGTGTAATAAAGATACTGCGTATCTCCGTGTTTTATCCACGAACCCGTACAGATAGAGCCCTCGTACCATTCGGTAATCGGCACAGCCATCGGGTGTACTTGCCATTCAATGAAGTCGCTTGTCGAAATATGCTCCCATTGATGTGCGCCGAGCACCCATTTACTGCAATGGTGTCTGCGGTCTTTGAGGTAAAGCACGTGGTATCTGCCGTCATTGACATAAGGCATACAGTCACCCACGTTCACGTCCTTGCTCGGCTGCCAACCTTGCGCGTTTTTAAACGTATAGATAACAGACGGCTGTTCGGTTTCTTCTTCAACGTATTCGGAAATATTAAATTTAATATCGCCCTCAATTCCGTCACCAAAATTAAACAAACGGTTGCCCGCGGGCCAATCTTCGTCGCGTACTTCGTTATTCACGCGTAATTCTATACGGTGAGGAAGCAAAACTATACCGACTTTATCGTTTGTCAAAACTTCGGAAACAAGGGTAAGCGATACTTCTTTAAAATCGTAATAAACCGAAACTTCGATTTTTCCGTCGGTAATAACAACCGATAACGTTTCTTTTTCTTCTTTATAAGCAACCGCGCGTGAATTTACATCGGTTACAACAAATTCGATTAACATATTTTTCATACTATCACCTAAAAAGCCCGAAGCATACGTTTCGGGCTTTAAAATATTTATTTATGAGTGGTTGCGGTTGTGTCTTTAAGAAGAACGTCGTGTGCGCCGCCTTCGATGATGGAAGTTGCGGAAACGAGGGTGATTTTCGCGTTCTTTTGAAGTTCGGGGATAGACAACGCGCCGCAGTTGCACATTGTATGACGAACCTTCGAAAGAGTAAGACCGACGTTATCTTTAAGCGGACCTGCATAGGGAACGTAGGAATCAACGCCTTCTTCAAAGGACAGCTTCTTGTCGCCGCCCATATCGTAACGTTGCCAGTTACGAGCGCGTGCAGAACCTTCGCACCAGTATTCTTTCATGAAAGTACCGTTGATGTTGACCTTGTTTGTCGGGCTTTCGTCAAAGCGCGAGAAGTATCTGCCGAGCATAATGAAGTCGGAACCCATAGCAAGAGCAAGGGTGATATGGTAATCGTAAACGATACCGCCGTCGGAACAGATAGGAATATAAATACCTGTCTTTTCGTAATATTCGTCACGTGCAGCGGCAACTTCGATAACTGCGGTTGCCTGACCGCGACCGATACCCTTTTGTTCACGGGTGATACAGATAGAACCGCCGCCGATACCGATTTTGATGAAGTCGGCGCCCGCTTCTGCCAAGAACATAAAGCCGTCTCTGTCAACGACGTTACCTGCGCCTACCTTTACGGTGTCGCCGTACTTGTCGCGAATCCATTTAAGAGTACGTGCTTGCCATTCCGAAAAACCTTCCGACGAGTCGATACAAAGAACGTCTGCGCCTGCTTCAACAAGAGCGGGAACACGTTGTTCATAGTCACGGGTGTTGATACCTGCGCCGACCATATAACGCTTTTGCGAGTCAAGAAGTTCAAGCGGATTTTCCTTGTGGAAAGCATAGTCCTTACGGAATACGAAATAGCAAAGATTGCCTTCTTTATCAATAATGGGAAGCGAGTTGAGTTTGTTATCCCAGATAATATCGTTTGCTTCTTTAAGGCTGGTGCCCTCGTAAGCATAAACAAGATTATCAAACGGAGTCATAAATTCCGAAACCTTCAAGTCCTTCGACATACGCGACACGCGGTAATCGCGCGAGGTAACGAGACCCATCAATTTTCCGTTCGCAGTACCGTCGTGGGTAACAGCGATAGTCGAGTGACCGGTCTTTTCGGTGAGTGCGATAACGTCAGCCAACGTGTCATCAACGCGAACGTTGGAATCGGAATTAACGAAACCTGCCTTGTGCGACTTAACGCGGCGAACCATAGCAGCTTCGTTTTCGATGGTTTGCGAACCGTAGATAAAGGACAAACCGCCTTCTATTGCAAGTGCGATAGCCATTTTGTCGTCGGAAACCGATTGCATAATAGCGGAAACAAGCGGAATGTTAAGCGAAACAGCAGGTTCTTCGCCCTTGCGGAACTTTGTGACGGGAGTGCGCAAACTTACGTTAGCAGGAATACACTCTGCCGAAGAATAACCGGGAACGAGAAGATACTCGCTGAATGTGTGGGACTCTTGTTCAAAATACATTGCCATAGCTTGACTCCTTTATTTTATACGTCCAAAATTATATTAGAGTAATTATATCACACGATTTTCATTTTTTCAACATAAAATAATTTTAAATCCAACGGATTTTTTTATTTTCGGTGACGAATTTTTGTGTATTTTTATTCATACACCTTTAATTACACTTGCCGAGCGTTATAGCATAAAAGAGTCGAACCCATAATGGTTTGAAAAGCTCTTTTCGCCCATAATATCGCAATTCTCGTTAGGAATACGCCCGTATTCCGTCACTCGCCTTGCTCATTCTGAATAAAAAGTTCAATTTCAAACGCACCTACGGCGAGGTAGTTTCGAGAAGAAATTTTGTTTTTGAGTGCAGATATACTAACGTATATCAAGCGAAAAAGCGGAATTTAATCCGAAAATGACCGCCGTAGGCATTGTGTGTTCGATTCTTTTATGCTATACCTGTTTTCGAGAACACGTAGGCGGTGCTTGTTTTATATACCTCATCGGGACGAAGAATATGCTCGCCTTTCGATTGGAAGTTGGGTTCAAGTTGTGTTTCAAAGCACATCGCACTACCCGAACCGATAACGTTACCGCCCGAAATAACAGTACCCTCAGGGATAAACTCACCGCAATACAACTGCATACAGGGCGCATCGGTGTAACATTCGATTCCGATAACGCTTGTCATCTTCCCTGCCTTGCGAAGCGTTATACCCGAAAAATCACGGTATTCATCGCCGTTTAAATAAAAGTTATGGTCATAGAACCTACTCAAAAGATTCGGCTTATTCAAATCAAATTCGGTATCCTTTACGGGCACACTGCCGATAACGCGGCTGTTTTCATCGTAAACCGATACTCTGTCGGCATATATCGAAACAATCACACCGCCGAATCTTGCCCCTGCTTCGTTATTGATACCGTGCGGATTAAAATAGGAATGGTTGGTAAGATTCACCCACGTAGGTTTATCGGTTGTCGCCTTGTATGATATAAGCAAGGCATCGTCAATGACGGTATATGTCACGTAAACGTCTAAATTCCCCGAATAACCCTCTTCCCCGTCGGGCGAGAGATAATTAAGCGTCACCGACGTTTCGCTTCTATCAACAACAGTCCAGCGTTTTAAATTAAAACCGATATTACCGCCGTGGAGGTGGTTTACTCCCCTCTCGTTAAGGGTTAAATTGATTTCTTCCCCGTCGATAAACTGCAACCCACCGCAACGGTTGGCGCATCTGCCGATAAGTCCGCCGAAATAACAGGTGTCGTTAAAATATTCTTCTTCGGTATCAAAGCCTGCGGTAACGTCAACACCGTAAGCGTTTATACCCTGAATTATCGCACCCAGAGTTAAAACCGATACCGAAATTTTATCGTTTTTTATAATAATCTTTTCCATAAAATTCTCCGCATATAATTATTGAAATCATTTTACAATTATAATGAAGATTTGTCAACCGTTCAAAATTTTTCAAAAAATCATAAGATTCTTATTGACAATCACGTGATTGTGTGGTACAATCTAACCGTAGACAATGAAAGGAGGGGTTTTATGACGAACAAACTCCCGGGAACTACCATTGAAATAACGGTTTCTAACGTAGTTGATGCAAAAAACTTTTTAGACAACGTCTTCTCGTGCGGCGGTTTGATGATGTCACAAGTTGCCCGTTTGACGGGGCTTGAACCTTATATAATACAAAACTGGGTGAAGCGCGGTTTCCTACCTCCGCCAACCCAAAAACTCTACTCCAAGAGGCAATTTTGCAGAATCGCGATTATCAACATGTTGCGCGACAGTCTGCAAATAGAAAAGATAACCAACCTTCTTTCCTATATCAACGGCCGATTGGACGACGAGAGCGACGACATTATCGACGACAGCGACCTTTATTTATATTATATCTCGGCGATATGCAGTTTGGAAAAACCGATTATCGACGAAACATATATAAAGGCACATATCGAAAAGGTCGTTTCCGACTTCCCGGAACCCTTCCCCGGCGCAAAAAAACGTTTGTGCAAGGTTTTAGCGGTCATGCTTAACGCGCAGTTCGCGTCGGTTCTCCGTAAACGCGCGGAGGATATTATGAATTCTTTGGATTAGGAGTGCAATATGAAAAACACCAATATTTGCCCCAAATGCCAAAGTAAGGATATTATTAGAATTGAGGGTACAGCAGAACCTTACGGTGTTGGTAACAACATAAGGGCAGGAGCAACCATATTCTCCGCCGTGTTGGTTAACCGTTACCTATGCTGTGACTGCGGATATTCGGAGGAATGGATCGATAAAGATGATATCCCGAAACTCAAAAAGAAATACTGCAAATAACCTTATAAATATTATCAGGAGGAACATACATTATGACTGAATGGTGGCTCGCACTCGGTTCAGCAGGTCAGGTTTTCGCCTGCATCGCAATTCCTGCGACAATTATACTTATTATTCAAATGATTCTCACCCTCATCGGCTTGGGCGGTGACGATGCCGATGCCGATATTGCCGACAC
>JAGBUH010000091.1 GCA_017630915.1 Clostridia bacterium | reverse complement strand
TTCGCTCCCGTTGACTACTGCAAGGATGCAATGGTTGACCAATGGTCCGGCGACTACGGCTGTGGCGTTAAGTACTTCTCTCAGGACGGCGTTATCAAGCTCGCTCCCTTCGCAGGAATCGAACTCGATGAAAGCCTCTCGCCTGCTGAAAAGCTCAAGGTTGTTCAAGGCCTTATGAAGGAAGGCGACGAACGTGCGGCTGCTATTTATGACACCATCGGTGCATACTTCGGCTACGCTATCGCATTCTACGCTGAATTTTATGATATCAAACACGTTCTCATCATGGGTCGTGTAACCTCCGGCGACGGCGGTGTTATCCTTCTCGAACGCGCTCAAGAAGTTCTTGATAAGGAATTCCCTGAACTCGCGAAGAAGATTCAACTCCACATTCCTGACGAAAAGGCACGTCGTGTCGGTCAGTCTGTTGCTGCTGCATCTCTCCCCAAGATTAAATAAGTGCAGAGCGCGAAAAAACTCGTTATTTACGTGCTTTAAATAATTCAATAATTCAAATAAGTTCCTTGCTTTTTAGTGAGGAACTTATTTTTGTCGACAAGGTTTATTGTATAAAATTTTTACAAATACACATTGATTTTACGACCTATCTATCGTATAATAGGGTAAACAAAAGGAGGTATGGTATTATGAACGTGAATTTGCCCGAACCGATAGTCACCTTTGCAGGTTATAAAGCGTCGATACAAAACTGTTCGCCGCTAACCGTGCGCGAATACGTCAACGATATCATACTGTTCTTTCGGTATATAATCGTTTCGCGCAGAGGGGATAAACCCGAAAAAACCGAGATGACCGAGGTTAGTCTTGCTACGCTTGATTACAATTTGGCAGGTTCGGTCAGAACCGACGAGGTCTATTCCTATATGCTTTATCTCTCGACCGCGAGAGGAAACGGTGTTCGAATCCGCGCAAGGCGTTTGTCGGCGATAAAGGCGTTTTATAAATATCACACCGCGAAATCGCGTCGTTTGCAGGACAACCCTGCGAAAGATATCGACAGCCCGACGGTTAAACCCGCGTTGCCGAAATATATGTCGCTTGAAGAAAGCATACGCCTTTTGGAAAGCGTTCCGCGCGATTGCCCGACTTATGAGAGGGATTATTGCATTTTGACTCTGTTTTTGAATTGCGGAATGCGTCTTTCGGAGCTTGTGGGGATAAATCTTGCCGATATTGACGACGACTTGTCAAAACTCGTTGTAACGGGTAAGGGAAGTAAGATGCGTATGGTGTACCTTAATTCCGCTTGTCGCAAGGCGTTGCTTGAATATCTGAACGTAAGGCAAAGCAAGGCGACCGAACACGGACAGCCGATTATCGACAAACAGGCGTTGTTTTTGAGTTCGAGAAGAACCCGTATATCTAACCAAATGGTGCAAACCTTGGTTTATAAGTATCTAAAACTTGCAGGACTTGACGGACGTGGCTTGTCGGTGCATAAATTGCGACACACCGCCGCGACGTTGATGTACAACGAGGGTGAGGTTGACGTGCTGACCTTGAAGGATATACTCGGACACGAGCAACTCACCACAACGCAAATATATACCCATTTGAGCAACAAGAAATTGGAGGAAGCGGCGGAAATGAATCCGCTTGCCAAGATTAAGAAATAATGTTAGAAAAGAAGATAAGTGTAGCAAGCTTTGACGTTTTTCCGAACAGCACGATGAAACCGTCGGCGCTTCAACAGTATATGCAACAACTCGCGCGTGAGGATTGCGACGCGATGGGATATACATATAAAATGATGCGCGAAGTTAATATGGTTTTCGTTATTACGAAACTCGGCTTGAAGATGAATAAGCCGGTGTTCGCTTATGATGAGCTGACGGTTAAGACATATCAAAATCGCGTTTCGGGCATTACTTGGGAACGTGAATTTGAATTTTACCGCGACGGCGAGGAGGTAATTCACGCCACAACTCAATGGGTGGTTGTAAAGTACGATACCCGTCAAATTGTCCGTCCCCGCGATTTTCCCGGTGAGATTGTTTCGGCGGAACTTGAATGTAACCACATTGACATTCCGCGCGCGTTTGATACCGCAAACCTTGATTTTGTCAGCGACCGTGTTGTCAGATTGTCCGACCTCGACGAGAACGACCATCTTAATAACTGTGTTTATTCGGCGATTTCGCTCGACGTGTTGCCGTTTGACCGCAAGGAAGATTTCGTTAAGGAACTGTTTATAATCTTCCGCCAAGAAGCGAGAATCGGCGACGTTTTGAAACTTTCGTCGGCAGAAAAAGAGGGAAGATACGTTGTTTCCGCCTATAATTCGACGGGTGAAAAGCCTTGTTTCGATGCGGAATGCGTGTTGGGTAAAATTTCAGGTTGATTTTTTAAAATACTTGGTATATAATGATTCGTACCTTGTGAAATGAAAGGAGAGTTTGTATGTCGGATATGATAAGAAGTATAACAAATAACCGCGCGGCGTATCATGAATACTTTGTCGAAGATAAATTCGAAGCCGGCATCGAACTTTTCGGCACAGAGGTAAAGTCACTCCGTTGCGGCAGGGTTAATCTCAAAGATGCGTTTTGCCGAATCGACGGCGGCGAACTTGTCGCCTACGGTATTCATATCAGCCCCTACGAAAAGGGAAATATCTTCAACCGCGACCCTTATCGCCCCCGTAAATTGCTTATGCACCGCCGCGAGATAGACCGTCTTTTCGGCGCGGTGGGACAAAAAGGTTATTCTCTGATACCCTTGTCGCTCTATTTCAAGGGTAGATGGGTAAAGGTCGAAATCGGTCTTTGTAAGGGTAAAAAACTTTACGATAAACGCGCGGTGGAGGCAGAAAAGTCTGCAAAACGCGATATCGAACGCGCAGGGAAGGGCAACTACTGATGGCAACGTGGGTGGTTCATCTTCGCATTGGCGAAAAGATACTAAAATCGCTCGACAATATCGACGAAACGGCGTATTATGTCGGCACACTTGCCCCCGATAGCGGCAGAATGGTTGACGCGTTTACTTATATGCCCCCGAAAGACGTTTCGCATTGGAAACGCGAGGGCGTAACTTTTGAGCAACGTTTTTTGGATAACGCCGAGTTTTATAAGAAATATATAGAGAACGAAACCGACAAGTTTAAAAAATCGCTGTTCATCGGCTATTACGTTCATATTTTGACCGATACGCTGTTCGTTCGCGAGGTTATACATCCGTATATCAATAAAAACGGCAGACCTGTCTGGCGCGAGAATATCGGTAAAATCCGCGCAGGTTGGTACGAGCTTGATTATCGTTTTGTCAAAGCGAATAAAGATTTTAAGCCGCTTCAAATTATCAATTCGGTCGAGAAATTTGATAACGTCTATTTCGATTATTTCACAAAGGATGATATCACCGAACGTGTGCAATATGCGTCAAAACTCTATGCGAATTGTAAAACCGACGACGATATTGAGTTCTTGACTGTAACGCCTGACGGTTTGGAGAAATTCATCGAAATGGCGACAAATTGTATAGTCGGCATATTAAAAAACAATCATAATTTATAGAGCAAAAAATCTCATGGGGCCGTAAAGGTTTCGACGGGGATTTGGAAGCGAAGTAAGCGAGCAGAAGCGCACAACTTCTTTAAAATGTGTACTTTAAAATTAAACGCTAACAATAATAAATTAGCAGTCGCTGCCTAAGTGCAGTGACCGTCGTACCGAGGAGCACCGCGGCCTCGGATACGGCGTCACTTAGCGGTGAACGTGCGTAGGGTTAAGCTTTGCCCCCTGCCATGAACTAATGAAGCTACCGTATGTGATTGCCTGCCGTTCGGCGAGCGCATAGGGGAATCTTAATGAACGGCTGCGCTCGGAGAAAGCATCGTGGACGGGTTTTCGGACAGGGGTTCGATTCCCCTCGGCTCCACCAACAAAGAAACCTGATTTGTCTACCTGACAAATCGGGTTTCTTTGTGTGATGCGTTCCTTTGGAACGTGATGCACACTGCGTGCGTGATGCAGACTACGTCTGTGATGCACGCTTTCGGCGCGTGTGTGGAACGCATCGCATCACCTATCACAGCGCAGCTGCATCACTTATCACTTATTTGCAAAACAACTTAATTTGTGGTATAATTTAATTAGACAAACTTGAATTTGACGGAGGAAGAACCTGTGAAAATAACTATTGAAGAATTTTATGGTATAATGTTATAAATAATATTCAAAAAGTGAGGTGCCAAGGTTATGGCAGAAAAGAAATATGTAATTGATAATGCCGAACTGATGGCAGAATGGAACTGGGAAAAGAATGATAAATTAGGTTTTGACCCTAAAACATTAACCCTTGGAAATAACAAAAAAGCTTGGTGGAAGTGTAGCAAAGGGCACGCATGGCAAGCCTCGGTATTTCATAGAAACAAAGGAAATGGATGCCCATTTTGTTCGGGTCGGTATGCCATTAAAGGTGAAAATGATTTACAAACTGTTAATCCCGCTTTAGCATGTGAATGGAATTATGAAAAAAACAACGGGTTAACACCTGCGGAAGTTATGCCAAACAGCAATAAAAAAGTTTGGTGGAAGTGCAGTAAAGGGCATGAATGGCAAACGACTGTGAACAACAGAAGCAATGGCAACAAATGCCCTATCTGCAATTCTGAGCGACACACTTCTTTTCCTGAATATGCAATTGTATATTATCTTAAAAAATACAGAGTGGCGACAATTCATTCATATAAGGAAAAAGGATATGAATTAGATATTTATATTCCATCAAAAAACGTAGCCATTGAATACGATGGGTATTTTTGGCATAAAAACAAAACGCAAGAAGATTTAGAGAAAAATCGCAAATGCAAAAGAGACGGAATCATATTATATAGAATTAGAGAAGGATTGCCACCATTAAATGACTATTCTATAGATTACGTTGTTCAAGAAATTAAAAAAGATTTGCCGCAAACACTTAAAGATGCTTTAAGTGAAATAATAGGAACGGATGTAGATGTTGATTTAGAAAAAGATACTGTTGATATAGAAAACTTACGAGAACATACTGAAAAAGAAAGTTCCCTTTTATTTTCTAATCCTGAAATAGCAAAAGAATGGAATTATAAGAAAAATGGAAATTTAAGTCCGGAGCATTTTTTAGCATACAGCAACAAAAAAGTGTGGTGGATTTGTAGCAAAGGGCATGAATGGCAAGCGTCAATTGCCGATAGAACCAGCGGAAACGGATGCCCGTATTGTTCAAGCAATATGCTTTTGAGAGGATACAATGACTTACAAACCCTTAATCCAGCATTAGCCAATGAATGGAATTATGAAAAAAATAACGATCTAACGCCCTTGGATGTAATGCCTAATAGCAATAAAAAAGTTTGGTGGAAATGCGAAAAAGGTCATGAGTGGGAGGCATTAATAATAAATAGAAATAGAGGCAGAGACTGTCCAATTTGTTCAAATAAAAAAATTCTAAAAGGATATAATGATTTACAAACACTTCATCCGATTTTAGCGAGCGAATGGAATTATGAAAAAAATGGTCAATTAACTCCTATGGATGTGGGGCCTAATAGTCACAATAAAGTATGGTGGAGATGCAGCGAGGGACACGAGTGGTATGCGGCAATATATAGCAGAAACGCCGGGGTTGGATGCCCTTGTTGTTCAGGGAAATTAGTCAATAAAGGAAAAAATGATTTACAAACGCTCAACCCAGCTTTAGCAAATGAGTGGAATTATGAAAAAAACGATGGTTTAACTCCCATGGATGTTATGCCTAATAGCGGTAAAAAAGTTTGGTGGATTTGTAACGAAGGGCATGAGTGGCAAGCAATAATACAAAACAGAAATAGGGGAAGCGGTTGCCCGCAATGCGCAAAAGAAAAGCGAAAGAAAAAGACTTGATTTTTGATTTAAAAGAAACGTTCGTGCGATAGATTGAGCGGAGGTGAAATATGTCAGGAGCGCCAATCAATGAAATGTTAAACAATGCGTTAAGAGATACAGTAGCAGAGTGGAAACAAAATGGGTTGTCTAACGAGGAAGTTATATCTAAAATTGAAAATATCAATTTAGACGATATAATGATGTCCATAACCGATGTCGTTTCTACTGATTTTTCCGATTATTTTAAAGAAAAAATGTATGAAATAGAGTTGGATGAGCGCGCCAAAACTTTGGGGTTTTTAGCACATCAAGAGCAATTATGGGGAAAATGTTTTGCGGCTTCACAAACAATGTATACGATTACTATCGAGGCGGCTGAAAACATCTGCAAATATATAGATGAAAACGCAAGTGCCGAGGAAAAAGATGAAAGAAAATTCATGTTCTTAGCACTACACCATCTTCACGGTCGTGCTTGTCAGATGTTTTTAGAAATTCTCACTTTACTCAGAAATGGGTTCGGTGACTGCGCATATGCAAGATGGAGATCTTTATATGAGCTGAATTGCATTGCATATTTTATCAAAGTTCAAGGCGAGCAAATTGCAAAGCAATATTACGAACAATCGCAAAGTAAAATTCCTCACAAAGACTTTGAATGGACGAAAGGCGCAACCAACAAAAAAGGAGAACAAATTAAAATAACCTCTTTTGCAACACTAGAAACCCATTGTGAAATGGGAAAGGTTTGGAATGAGCAGTATAAGCTTGCTTGTCTTGTTACACATGGATCGCCAGAAGGAACCTTTAAGCGAATGTCCATTTATGAAACACAAGATGTTATTCCAGTAGGACGGTCCAATTATGGTATTGCTGTTCCGGCCGAACATTCGTCAATATCTCTACATTTGATTTCTGCATTGTTTTTTTCACTTTTCTCTTATCCTGATAGCATAGCATATGTAAAAACTTTAGGAAAATGGGTTTCAGTCATACAGGAAATGTATTATTCAATCGAGCAGGAAGTGTTCCCCAAAAAACATCAAAGTGGCGATAGTGACGAATAGCCTTTCTTAATTATTCAATCCGTTCACAATAATTTATCAATTACCGCGTCTACTTATAATAGGCGCGGCGATTTTATTTTCGGGGACTTGACTTTTCGGAAATTTTGAGCATCTTTATTAAACCAAGCCGCAGAGCTAATATTTTGAAACACTACATGCGAGCAACGCGAGAGCATCATTAAAAATTTGACAATTCCTTAATTATGTACTATATTAAATATATAAATTCAAGTAGGTGAAAAATATGGATATCCAAAAAATATACGAACTGATTGAAAACGGACTAACCGACGGGGCGTATTCTTGTTATGCCGTTGCGGTGGGCAGGGGCAGAGTAGTTCTTTTTAAATCCGTAGGCGGTTGCCGCGCGATAGAGCCGACAAGATTGCCGATGACCGAGGACACGCTTTTCGACATGGCATCGCTTTCAAAACTGATGGGCACGACTATGGCGGTGCTTAAATTGGTTGAACA
>JAGBUH010000090.1 GCA_017630915.1 Clostridia bacterium | reverse complement strand
GCGATTCATCAAGTTCGATACCTGCAAAAGGAGCAAGCTTGATAACGCCGTCTTGCGAGAAGTACTTAACACCGCAACCGTAGTCGCCGGACCATTCATCAACCATTGCGTCCTTGCAGAAGTCAACGGGAGCGAATGCGAGTTCGTTGAGCCAACCTGTGATGTTGCCCTGAGGATCAACGTAACCTGCTGCTTCGGAAGTACCCATTGCGATACCGAGAACAGAATCGTCTTCCAAGCTCATTGCGCCTGCAAGAGCGGTAACGTCACCGTCGTTAGCAACTTCGATCGGAATGTTTTCGCCGATTTCTCTTGCAACATCGATGTACATATTCTTAACTTTTTTGTCAAAGTCTTCGTCATTAACTTTGAGGAAGAGCGAAGCAACCATGATACGGTTGTCGATATAAACACCTGCGGAGGAAACGCCGATAGCGTCAACACGAGGCATCTTGGAAGCCGCGGTCTTCATCGCGTCAAGGATTCCTTGATAGTGATAATCGGGGTCGGAGTTGATCTTGGGGAACCAAACAACTTCTTCGGAGTAAACGGTTTCGCCGTCAACAACAGCAGAAACTTTTCTGTCAGATCCGCCTGCGTCAAAACCGATACGGCAACCGTCGAGGTGTCTGCCGACAGGTGCAGCAGAACCGCAGTCAACGGGAGCGTTTTCGATAGAACGAACTTCTACTTCGAAAGGTCTTTCATATACGCGTTCCATAAAGTGAACGTCGAAATCACGAAGACCGCCGTCGGTGTATGCTTCTTTAATCTTGTTACCGATAACTTCGCTACCTGCGATGATGATCTTGAAACCGCCTGCAACCCAAAGAAGAGCTTTCGCCATTCTTTCGATAAAATCAAAGTTTTCTTGATCGTGGCCGGTGCCGTCCTTGTAAACGCGGGTCTTGTAAACGGTGGTGCAACCCTTGGTTCTTTCAACGCCGATTACGAGGTCTTGACCGTTTTCCTTGGTTGCTTCGCGCATTTCGCGGCAAACAACCGAAAGAGGAGCAAATTGAGGATCGAGTTTAGCATTAACTTTAAGCTTCATATTTAATATTACCTCCGATGATGGTTTTTTCTACGTTAAATTCATTGTCTGTGATGATAATGTCGGCATCCTTACCGATTTCGAGCGAACCCTTCTTGTCGTCGATGCCAAGAGTGGTTGCAGGGTTAAGAGATGCGCCGTTTACACATTCCCAAAGAGGAATGGTGGAGTTGGAATATACATTCCAAACGCCTTTGTTGAGGTGGAGAACGCTACCTGCAACGGTACCGTCTTCAAGACGGCAAACTATACCGCGATAGATAATCTTCGCACCGCCCAATGTGTATTCACCTTCGGGAAGTCCGCCTGCGGGGAGGCAGTCGGTGATGAAGCAAAGTTTTCTGCCCTTAATCTTGAAGAGCATATCATAAAAAGCAGGATTTACGTGGAAAGTATCAACGATAAGTTCGGTGCTTACGTCGGAATTGAGCGCAGCGGTAACAACACCGGGAGCGCGGTGAGCAAGAGGAGTCATCGCGTTGAAAAGGTGGGTAACGTGGCGCATACCGTTTTCAACCGACTTCATAGCGGTATCGTAATCCGCGCTGGTGTGACCGATGGACATAATAACGTCGGTATCGCGACGGATTTCTTTGATAGCGTCGAAGTTTTCGGTGTCGGTTTCGGGAGCGAGGGAGATGATACGGATGATGTCCGCATATTCCTTAACGAACTTCGCGTCGGGTTTCAATATGTACTTGGGATCTTGCGCGCCTTTTTTCGCTTCGCTGATGAAAGGACCTTCGGCGTGAACACCGAGAATGGTCGAGCCCTCCCAAGTCTTGCTTTCTTCTTTAAGTGCGCGGCAGACTTCGAGTGCCTTCTTGATAACAGACATATCAACCGTCATGGTTGTGGGGAGATAACCCGTTACGCCGTTAGCAAGCAAGCCCTTGGAAATGGTACGGATGCTTTCTTCTTCGCCGTCGCAAACGTCTTTTCCGAGATAGCCGTGAATATGAAGATCGATAAGACCGGGGGCAACGTATCCGCCTTTTGCGTCAACGATTTCTGCACCCTCAGGAATCTTATCCGCAGGGACAATTCCCTCAATCACATCGGAGTAAAGCAGAGCGCTGTTCTCAACGATGCGGTCTTTCAAAATGATTTTGCCGTTAATAATAGCTTTCATTTTAATTCTCCTGCATTATACTGGTATTTTGTGTTTAGAACTCTTTCGAGTTCCCATTTTTCCTCAATTGTGATTATAGCAAACATATCCATAAATTGCAATACCTTCTAATAATAAAAACACAAAAAAGGTTGCCGCAAATCGTTAAGATTTGCGGCAACCGCTTGTTATATTAAATTAGTTAGGCAATATACCTTCTTCGTTTTCGTTTGCAGTATTATAAACACCGTCATAACTACGTTCCAAAGGAATGCTGTAATAGGTATCGCTGCCGTTTTCAGCGTTGTAGTAATCAACGTAACTTCTGAATGTCAAAGGCACACTTTCAATACCTTCAACGCCAACCAAGTTAACGTAGAACACAAAGCTTTCATAGTCTGCAAAGTTAGTTCCCTCATCGGTAACGTTTTGCCAGTTAACAATATCTTGCGCCGAAGCACCTGCCGTATTAGACGTATCGAGAGTAAGTTCTTCATCACCAAGAAGTTGTGTGGGAAGAATGATAATACCAACATCAGCGACCATCCAATAGTCGGTTCCATCGACAACGTTTTGTCTGCGGATAAACTCTTCGGTATATCTTGCACCGAAGCGAATGGTCTTCTTACCATTGTAGCTCGGGTTGACCTTCGCACCGAGAGAAGTTACGGGTGCAAAGTCTTCAACCATACGGTAGTCACCCCAACCGGTCATATCCTCAGCAGTAACCTTAATAGCTTCGTTGCTGTCCCAGTTGTTTTCGGGATGCTTATCAGCGGTACGTACATAAGGATAGATTGTCGAACCGTTAGCGGAAGTTGCTTCAACAAAGTATTCAAAACCGTCTTTACCGCCGAATTCGTCAAGTTTAACCTTGAATTCAACGAGTGTCTTGCCTTCGCCGACATTATTAAGACCGGTCACGAGTGCGCTGCCCGATGCAGACATCATAGCGGTTTCGTTAGCGATAGTGAAGGATTGGGTTTGCGGTCTGCCTTCCCATACCCAGATACCGTCGCTTGTGCTTTCCATGATTTCATCGGTGTAACCGAAGAGGTAGGAATTAGCAATATTTTCGCCATTCTTCTTCGCAACGAGGTCGTATGCAAACGTTAATTTTTCATTTGCTTCGTCATAAGTCGCACCGTTCTTGGTTGCGATGCTCAACGTTTCGATCGCACCATATTCCGCGGTAGATTGCGGCTTCGCGAAATCAACCACCGTTTCGCCGTATCCGACAGAATAGTATGCTATGCCGTCGTTGCCTTTAAGCCAAATGCCAAACTTGGGTGCATTAGTTGCATCGTATGCGCTGTCGATTATAGCAGCGGCATAGAGATATTCGCCGTCTGCACGGAGTTGATACTTGAATGTAGTACCTGTTCCGTCAAGATTGGTCGCATTCTTCAAGCCGTCAGCGTCGGTCCAAACGCCGTCCCAACCGGTATCGTTAAGGTTACCGTCAATAACCACTCTGTCGGGCGCGATATGTTCTAACTTTTTAAGAACGTTAGCGTTTCTGCCGTCCCAGTCGAGATTGGTATTGGGAGTCTCAACAGGTTTATCGGGTTGACTTATCGGCGAAGTATTAACGCGTTCGATATAGAAGTTCGAATAGAAGCCTACGTCCGCGTTAGCGTTGTAGTTAAAGCCGGGAACAAGCAAGGTTTCGGCAAACACTTGGTTCGTATATTCGCTGTTTGTATTCGGTTGCGACATCGATGAACCGCTATTTTGCCATACAGGACCTGTTGTGTTATACCTACCCAAATAAGTATCCTTCGTCGGATCTATTGAAATCGTATTGAAGTTTTGGTCGGTATTCAAGTGCAAGATTGTCTTCTTGGAAAGATCGTCAAGTGCAGTTGAATAGTGCGCCTCGATTTCGTCAAGTGCAACACAGTTTGCAATAGAGGGAGAAGTTTCGATAAGAGTATATTTCAAATAACGGTAGTTGACAGGTTTTTCAGCAACTGCGGTGAGCGAGTAGCTGTCAACGTCGTAAGGAACACGCTTACCTTGAGCGTGTGTGTCAAGAGTATGGGTAAGGTCGATTTCGGTGAAACCGATGTAGTTCCACTCATACATCGTGGTTATATTAGTCGTTGTAGCGTTCGGTTTTTCATAAACTTTACGATCGGGATAATCAGGAAATTGGAAGGTTAACTTGAAATATCTTGCGGTGACGGTGCTACCCAAGTTACCTTTTGTATTGTATAGCGCAACCTTTTTGTGTTTATCGTATACCGAGTGATTTGCATCATATATATCAGCCGCTGTATCAAACTCAGAGCGTGGGAAACCGGACTGATCTACGTTTGCCGCGTGTACCCATTCTTCACCGTTAGCAGAAGTGTAAATTTTAACTTCTTTTGCAGAAGTACCTATAAGACGGTTAACGAGGGTGAAATAAGTGATATCAATTTGGTTAACGCTACGTTCTATCGGATACTCAAAGATGATATCAAAAGTAACGTTAGCATCACTCTTATATGCTTGGTTATTGGCAACCAAAAGCGCTTTACTTCCGGATTGTTTCCACCACCAATTGCTCGTGCCGGCAGCATCCGAATTTCCGTTATACTCACTTGCCCAATCGTCATCCGACAACATGCTCAAAGAAGGACCGGATTCTCCGAAATCTTTGCTCATTGCCGTAGCGTTACCGTTGCTTGACACGAAACTTACGGTAGGTTTATTAGCAGTTGCTTTATCTTCATCCGAAAGCGATAAACCGTCACCCTTTTGCAAGAGAATCTGTCTGTAAGATGCACCGGTGATTCTTTCCCAGTTGTTCTTGTCGTTAGAACCGTAAACTTCCAAACTGGTGGAAAGCGGGTCAAGACCTGCCGTACCGCCTGCTAGATATGCAGTGTAAGCATTGGTAGTTTTAGCAGAACCGAGGTCAGCGATTATTGAAGAACGGTCTTTTGCATCATTGTTGCCATTACCCAAATACAATACAACCGTTTTATTCATGTCCATAGTGTTTTTGTTACTATTGGAAGAAGTATCATTGTTGAGGAAACCTTTGCCGGTATCAGCACTGTAACCGGTGTCAGCGCCGTAACCGGTGTTGTTATTACCCCCGCCGACTTCTTTAATGTCTTCATATTCATAAGACAAAATTTGCACTTCATCTTTATCAAGAACAGGAAGTTCCTTCGGTTCGTTGTAAAGTATCCAACCAGGCATGGTTTGTTCAATGTCGGTCGTGGTAGTGAGGTCTTCATGAGAAACAAGTTGGCTGATATTGAGGGCGCTTGTTGTGCTTGAAGTACCACCGCTGTAACCGAATTCAACTATGTCGCCTTTCTTCCAGTTGAAGAGATTCGTACGAGCTTCGCTTGCTCTCGCACTTCTGCCGTCTAATACGTGTCTGTTGATATAGTACAACTTACCGCCTTGTTCGATAGATACCATATCAATATAACGGTTTGACGGATAGTGGATTTCCAAATTTCTGATATATCTTTTGCCGTACTCGTTATACAACGTACCCGTAAAGGCAAAGTAATATAACTTTCCTGCTTTTGCATCTGCTTCGGTATAAACAAATATTTCGTCAAGTTCTTTGCCGTCATATTTGCTTTCGCCGCCGTAAATAATTTCTTCGATTTCGTATTGGGTAGAAGATCCCGAAACCGGCTTAAATTTAATGCCGCTCCAATATCTTGTCGGAGGAAGCGTAAAATCGGTCTTATTGTTATACAAATAACCGACACCGTCGTGACGAGAACCGTTTTCGGAGTTGATGTTGGTTAACCAGAAGTTTTGTCTGTCGTTGATAGCAGGGTTGTAAACAGTGATAGTTTCCTTGCCGTTTACGTTCACTTCGTGAGTCATTGAAGTTACGTATTCAATGCCGTCAGACTTTTCATGCAACCAATGGAAGTTCCTAACATCGATCATAAATTCGAGATAAGTCTTGCCATTGATAGTTTGAATCTTATAGTCGTAATTTTGTCCCTTGGTGATAGCAACCTTGTCTTTATCCAAGTTGCTGTCTGTCGGGAAGTAGAAATCAGGTGTCGCGCTTGATTCATCTTTTCCGAGTTTAAACTCGTATTTATAATTGGTGTAGTACTGCAAGCGGTTTACGGTTACGGTTTCTTTACCGTTAGTGACCGTTGCGTAATCGCCACCGGAAATTGTGATACCGCCTGTATATTTAGAAGTTTCTTCGGAATAGGGATAAACCTTATAAGAAATATGAGGTGTGGAGGCGTCGTTATCGCCTATCCAAGCATATTCGTCAATGCCGTTATCCAACCAAAGTGTGAATACCGTACTATCGTTAGCAACGCCGTCAAATTCAACCGCACCGTAAAGATAGTTGCCGCCTGTATAAAGTTTATAGGAGTATTCATAACTGCCGCCCCACGTCGGTCTTTGCATTACAACGCTGTTACCGAATGTTGCGTTATAGAAATCTCCACCCCAAACTTCTTCGTTCAAGTTACCGTCGATTGTTATGCCGTTGTTCACGTACGAGGTAACACTCATAGCCGAAGTCTTATAGGTGTCATTATTGATATTTGCAGTAGCAGAGCTACCATACAAAGTCTTAGCAACGCCTTTTTCTGCGCTGATATAATAACCGAACGCGCCGTCGCCGTTACCTTTCATGCCCACTTTGCAGTTGACTGCGCTGAGAGGCACTTTGAATTCGATAGTAATGTCACTGCCCGAAACGGTAGCTTTCGATTCAGCTTTGCCGACAACCACTTCTTCAACTTTGTATCGAGTGTAACGAACAGCATCATCTTCTACCGTCTTTTTAAGTCTGATAATTTCGCAATTGTCAGAAGTCAAGTCAACGGCATAAGGTGC
>JAGBUH010000089.1 GCA_017630915.1 Clostridia bacterium | reverse complement strand
TTTCGCATATTATATCACTTGCTTTCGGCTTGGTAATAGCGATGTATCTATTTGGTGTGTATTATGCCAATTCCGAAAAACGCGCGCCTTTAAATTACGATAAGTTTTCCGAAACGTCAAAAAAACTTCGCATCGCGCCTGCGCTTACCGTCGCGGCGGCGCTGTTCCCGATACTTGCGGTTTACGTTATTTTCTTTATCTCTCAACGGTACTATTATGTTTCGGCGTTTACGGGCGTGCTGCCGTCGGGCGTCGAAAGTTATGCGGAATATGCAAGGAACGGATTTTTCGAGCTTTGCGCTGTGTCTGCGATAAATTTGGTTGCTTTGATAGTAGTTTCGGTATTTCTCCGCCGTAACAATACAGCGCAAAGCGTATTTTTTAAAATCATTACCGTCGTCATTTCCGTAATGACACTTGTGCTTATCGGTACTGCGATGTCAAAAATGGCACTTTACATCAAAGAGTACGGTCTTACCCAAAAGCGTGTGCTTTCGTCGTGGTTTATGGTGTTGCTAACGCTTGTTTTTGTGTTAATAATTTTGCGACAGTTCATTTCGAAAATAAAACTCGTTTCGACTTGCACCGCTATTGTTATAGCAATGACGGCTCTGCTCGGGCTTTCAAACTACAAAACGATAATTGCCGATTATAACGTCGAACGTTATATTTCGGGCGATAGCGAAAATCTTGATGCTATCGCGCTTTCAAAACTCGGTACGTCGGCTGTGCCTGCTATGACACGTCTTGCTGATTATTGGGACGAACAGTTTGAAATTCCCGAATATTACGGCCATGAGTATATTCACAAGTCGTTACGTCAACAAAAAGAAAAATTGGCGCAAAAAGAGGGCATTTTCACGTTTTCTATCCCCAATCAACGCGCCAAAAACGCGTTGGAGGCATACTACGAAAAACACCCGCTTAATTACGCATGATTAGATTTCAATAAGTTCGTAATCGGTGCTGCCGATACCCAATTTTTCGGCGGCATCGATAGTCAAAGTTCCGTTTCTCGATTCGATTCTCTTGATAAGGTGCGCTTTGCCTTCGTCTTCGCTTGCATAAACAAGGTCAACACACGCTTTGTCAATCGCAACCGCATCGGTAGATGCAAGAATACCGATGTCCGAAAGGCAGGGGTCTTCCGCAACCGCGCAACAGTCGCAGTCAACCGACATATTTTTCATGACGTTGATATAAACGATTTCGTTATTGAAATATTCGACTACCGATTTTGCGGCATCAGCCATAGATTCAAGGAATGAATCGTGGTCGGCGGTCCAAATCTTTTCGGGCTCGCCTGCGCCGTGAATATACGCTTTGCCGAACGAAGAGGCGATACCGATAGAAAGCTGCTTGATTGCTCCGCCGTAACCGCCCATCGGGTGACCTTTAAAGTGCGAAAGCACGAGCAAAGAATCATATTTTTCGAGGTTCTTGCCAACGTAATTCTTGTTAATGCGTTTTCCGCCTTGAATGTCAAGCACCATATCGGGACCTTCGGCATCGAGCAAGTCAAAATCAAAATGCTTGCTCCATCCGTGCTCGTCAAGAGTTCTTAAATGCTTTTCGGTGGTGTTGCGAGTTCCTTCATAAGCGGTGTTACATTCAACCGCCGTGCCTTTTACACGGGTGAAAATCGGTTGCCAAAAGTCAGGTCCGAGGAAATTTTGGTTTCCTGTTTCGCCCGAGTGGAGTTTAATTGCGATTTTTCCGCCAAGTTCCTTTCCGACAAGGTTGTATAATTCAACCACTTTTTGAGGTTCAAGGCTTCTTGTGAAAAACACTTTTGATTTCATATAATATATGCTCACTTTCGATAAAGTTTGTTATCTTTGATAATTATACCGCGTTACGTTAAATCTGTCAACGAGTTGTGCAAATAAATGCGTGTTCGACAAAATACGCTGTGCGAATAAAAAATAATGGTTTAATTTTAAAAATAGTATTGACAGCAGGGCGTCTTTATGATAGTATAGATAAGCGGTTCGTGCCGGAGTGGCGGAATTGGCAGACGCCCTGGACTTAAAATCCAGTGAGGTTAACCCCTCGTACCGGTTCAAGCCCGGTTTCCGGCACCAATTTTCCAAATCCGATGCGTTGCATCGTTTATATATTCAATATCGCGGGGTAGAGCAGTTGGTAGCTCGTCGGGCTCATAACCCGGAGGTCGCAGGTTCAAGT
>JAGBUH010000088.1 GCA_017630915.1 Clostridia bacterium | reverse complement strand
CGAAAATAGTGTCGAAATAGTCGAACGCGCCGGTACGGTATGTGAGGTTTAACGAAGTACAACCGTGGTCGGTATAAACGTATTCGATATCAGGCTTCATTTTAGAACGCTTGATGTGATACTTTTCAAGGTCAGGCGTTGTCATAACCACCATCTTACATTCAAGTTTCATCATCAACGCAATCAACTGGTTACCGCTTATGTAATAAGGTTTGATTTGGTCGATGCCGCAATCAAAAATGCGGTCGTTGGGGTCACTCGTGATGTAGTAAATAGGCTCATCTGTCTTTTCGAGTAACGCCTTAATGATATTCTCAAAATATTTGTAAAAACCGCTTTGTTCGGAATAGAACATAAGGTTCATTTTTTGGAGAGTATCGCCCGAACAAAGTTTTTTGTAGTGCTCTCTTGATAGTTTCTTGTTTTTCTTTTCGATTTCGGCGTTTTCTTTCGCTTTTTCTTTCATCTTGTTAAGCGACGCGTAATCAATATATTCCTTGGGGCTGTATATAAGATTCACAAGATACATAACGGGGATAGAGAAGAGGTTACCGAAAATCCAGTAAATGCCGATTGCGGTAGGAACAAGGAACGCAAAATATGCCGAGAATGCTATCATAAAGATAGTCATGCCCCATTGAGAAGCGGCACTTTGTTCAACCTGCAAAACGTTGATTTTGTTTTGGATAATACACATAATCAACGCGCTCAAACCTGCAAAAATCGGAATCAAAACAAGCAAGTTGAAAGCAAAAGACGGAACAGCCGAAAGGTCAAACCCCAAGAAGTTCATATTGATGGAGTTCATGCTTTGGAGATATCCTGCAACGTCGAATCCCGCGAGTTCACCGTTAGCAAGTTCAAGGAACGCACTTTGGTTACCGCTGTCTGCGGCAAGCTGCATAGCAAACAATTCGGGCGACGAACCCATATCCGCCGTATTCGCAATCATGCTTGCTTTATTTACAAAAGCGTCAATTACTTCTTGCGGAAAATGAAGTATATGCTTCATCGGTCTGTAAACGACGTCGATAAGACCAAAAATAAGCGGTAACTGAATCAAAAGAGGAACCATCCCCATAAAGGGACTGTATTTTTCTCTTTTGTAAAGTTCGCTTTGTGCGTCAATCAATGCGTCTTTGTCATCAACATATCTGTATTTCAGCGCTTCTAACTCGGGTTTCAATTTAATCATCTTAATCGAGTTTTTTTGCACGAAAAGCGAGATAGGGAAGAGAATCACCTTTGTAAATAGGGTGAATACTATGATTGCAAGACCGTAATCTTTTATAATGTCATAACAGAATTTCATAAGGTAGCCCAATGGCGTACCTAAAATATTTCCGATAAAATCCATTTTAATTCCTTCGCTTTTTCAAAAATAGAATGTGTCGGTTTCGTTAATTAGGAAAAGAATTTTAAAATTACCTTTCCGTCAATGTCGTCGGTTTCAACAAACGGTGAATCCCAATGCCTCGAATCGTTTGATTCTTTTCTGTTGTCACCGAGGACAAAGTAACACCCTTCGGGTATGGTTAACGGCGGAAGATTGTCATCTTCGTTATAAACGAAAAACTCGTCTTGTAGTTCGTTTCCGTTTATAAAAATCTTTCCCGAACGTATTTCGACTTCTTCATCCGAAACCGCCATTATTCGCTTGACGATATGACCTTGTGTTAAATCGTCGCGCTTTATCAGAACAATATCTCCCCGGCTGGGAAGTTTTTTTGTATAAGCTAACGGTGCAACTAAAACAATGTCACCGTCGTGTAATGTGTCTGCCATAGAATCGCCTCGAATAAAAGCAAATCGGCAAACAAAATGACTTAAAATTAAGGCGAGTAAAAGCGAGGATACAACGATTATAATAAATCGGTACTCGCTTTTAATTCCTTTGTTTATAATTTGATTATTCTTCTGCACCGGAATCAAGGTCGTCAAATTCGCCGTCGTCTTCGATAACTTCATCGTTTGCGGAAGGGGCATTTACAGCAGGCTCATCGCTCTTCTTGCGGCTGAATTTTCTTTTGAGTTTGCTGAAATAGAATCCAAAAGAAGCGGCACCGACGATAACAATACCGACAACAACTTGAACAATATAAGTCATTGCCGACGGATCGATGTAAGCACTTGCGGTAAATGAAAGCGCGAACATAGAGAGAATAAGGAACAAAACAAAAGTGAATAAGGAACTAATCTTTTTCATGATTCAAACCTCTTTTTAATAAAATTTATGTTTGATTTTTTCTTGCTTAACTACTACCCAGTTGTTGAAATCGGAAGCATCACCTGTAACGTGATAGGTATAAAGTTCAATTTCGTTACTGCTGCCCGATTCGGTAAGTGATTTGTAGTAAACACGGGTGATTTCTTCATCTTCGCCGATTTCGTCGATTGCTCTTCCGTAAAGACTGTAATCTGCACCTGTACATTTCAAAATTGTGGCAGGGATGTTGTCGGTACAAACCGGTGCGGAGGACCATTTAAGTTCGGTACCCACGCTTCCCGACGGCTTATAGAACAAACCGATACGGGTTTCTTTCAAAACTGGTTTTGTATCACCGTTGTGTGCACCGTGGTCGGCGGTTATGATTATCGAAGCATCTTCATAAATGCCCAATGCTTTCATCTTGTCAAATGCGGAGTAAAGATATTGCATGCAACCCATAAGTTGTTCGCCGGCACTGGTGGATTTCTCGCTCGGGTTACCGTTTTTGTCTATTGTATAGGGGGCGTGGGGACCGTTAAGATGGAACAACTTGAAAGCTTTTTCCTTTCTGTCGGCAGTTCCGTTTTTAAATCCTTTGCCGTTTTCAACGTCGTCAAAAGTATAGGAAACCGAAGCATCTTGTTGAAGAACGTCTTTATTATAAAAATTGGTGTCTTGCCAGAAAAACGGTTTTAAGAACAACGGCGAATATCTGTACGCAGAGAGGTTCATAAGTTTGTCGAATGCGTTCTTGGGAATTATATCTCCGTATCCGGTAGATGCATTCAACACGTATTTTTCCATGTAATTCGCATCCGCGAATAACGATGCTGTGTCTGTGTAAAGCTCGGTTGTATAACCTTGCGCCGAAATATCGCGGAGAATATCTTTGCCGTCTTGGAACCATGAATCTCTATAAAAGTCGGAAGTCGGAACGTTATATGCAAGGTCTTCGCAACCGGTGAGTAATTGATTGAGCGCGGGTTTTGTACGCGCAAATGCCGACATCGCATTATCGTATGCTGTGAAACCGTCTAATTTGTTGAAGAAATCGGGGTCTTTTTCCAAAACATCTTCAACGTAATCAAAGTCCATTCTGTCGAGGACAAAAACGAACACATTTCCGTTTTTAGAATATTCGTACATTCCGCTGGTAGTAAGACGACATTCTCCCAAATCTCTTGTCTCGGAATCGTAAGCACCGCATAAAATGCCAACGAACGGAACTAATTGCATCACGACCAACAGAAGTGAAACGTATGTGACCATTTTTGTCCAAAACTTTCTGTGCAGATACATTATAAGGAAGAAGATAAGAAGAATGACAAGCCAAATGAAGATGTTTTTATTCAACTCGGGTTGCATGTTATGCCAATCAATCGGATCTCCCGTAAGAGTACCCAACGAGCCGTTTAAGAACATGGCTTGCAGATATCCGCAAAAGGTGAATGCGAAAATCGAACAAACTACGTAGTTGAATATTTTTCCTTTCAAAAGCGATATCAATGCCGAACCGGCACCCCATATCAATAGAAAAGAAACAAGTAAAAGCCAAATGACATCGCGATATGAATATAACAGCGAGTCGCCGCTAAATGCTACAAGTTCTAACGGACCGAAGAATATAAACGAAAAGCAAAATGCAAGCATCGCAGCTCCAGCCAATATCAAACGCTTTTTAAAGGTACGTTTGTCCGCCCATAAAGCTTTGAGTTTTTGGACAACACTATCGAAATCATCTTTTTTTGTAGCCGATGTGTTTTTGTTTTGCTCTTTCTCGTTCAAGGCAAAACACCTCCTATAAAAATACAATCAATATATAATACTACTTTTTGACGAAATAAGCAATAGTAAAACGAAAAAAAGTAGGACATTTGAGCCCTACTTTTTAAAAATATATGCAAAATCAATTGATTGTATAAGTGCCGAAACAAGCACGCTTGATAAGGAGATAATCTACTGATTCGACGGTACCGTTTTTGTCAATGTCGGCACATGTTTTTTGAATGTCTGACAAATTGTAAGTGTTGAAACAACTTCTCTTGACAAGGAGATAGTCAACCGAGTCGATTTCACCGCTTCCGTCAACGTCGCCCAGTTTTGCAATAGGTTCAAGTTTATCTATAAATCTAAAACTTGGTGCAATACCTAATTGGCGATTCTCGATATCTATACCGTAAAACTGAATAAATTGACCCACTTTACAGTTTTTGACGAGATTTACATTCCTCTCGCTGCCGTAAATTGGATTTTGGTCTTTGCTTACGTTGGTTTCCCAGTTATGTACGGCAATAAGTATTTCGTCGCTGTTAAGAGGCACTCCATTGGCGGTATTAACATTCTTTTTGGTTACAACGTATGCACCGTATTTAGCATCGTATTTCGCTATAATATTGTAAGTATAAGTTGTGTTAGAATTTTGGAGTGTAATCGGCGATAGATTGGGCGTAAAGATGTTACAATTACCGGCTGTAATCTTTTGGTCTAATTTGCTGACGTAAATTATGTCATAGTTACTATTCAACGCCTCAACTTCATCAACCCAAATGAAACTGCCGTTAGGGGTAATAGTAAACTTGAAGTATTTTGCGCTGATTTGTGCGGAAGAATCCACACTATAAGTCCAAAGATCCCAAATGCCGTCACTTTGTGCGGTTGAATCGAGAGTTTGTGTCTTGACAGTATTTGAATTGATTTTGGTCCAATCGCTTCCGTTGTTTGAATAGGAAACCGTCATATCGGACGGTACATTAACCCCCCACTCGTCACCCGCAAAATAGGCATTGAAAACGTCGCGTGTCACTTCTGTGTTGTATTTCAAGGTTATTTCAATAACACCGCTTGCCGTTTTTTTCCAAGCGGAATAACCGATGTCGTTACCGCAATTGAATGCTTTTGCGCCGTCAATAAGACGTTTGCCGTCATCTGTAAACGTTGCATTTGAATAGTTCGGTGTAGTCGTAGTGTAGCTTAATACAATGAATCTATCAATAAGTTCAGACAATGCAGTCGCAACTGACGAAACTTCGTTTTCATCTTTTGAATTGTTTTTGATAAGTTCTTCTGCTTTTGCGGTGTATTCACGAAGCTTTTGTAGGTCGGATTCCGAAAGCGAATTGACTGTTGCGGTTTTTGCTGAAATAACGAGAGGTTCAAGCACACTTGCATCTCCGTTGTTTACAGTAACGGTAACTGGTTCGGTGTAAACGACGTATGGGGAACCCATATAAGTCGTGGCTTTGCAACCGAAGATTACGCTTGCCGTACCTTCTTTAATTGCAACAAGTTTGCCGTCTTGTACGGTAACGCAATCACCCGAAACAACTGAAACAACGGTGTCGGTGCCACTAACGCTGAAAGTACCGCCCGAATATGTTTCCGCGGTGACCGCACCACCGTTGTAGGTTTGACCCACAAACATAGTGAGACCCGAACTGTAAGCAAGCTTGACCATATCCTTATAGTCCTGTGCGTTGACCATTGTCATGCCGTCAACAACTGCAAAGAAAGCATCATTTGCAGACTTGGTATCATAAGTCCAAGGCCAAACCGTCATACCTCTGTCGGTAGCCGCTTGCATATAATCGTGCGTGATGACGTTATTAAGGGTATTGCCAACAGTATCATATCGAGGCGGACTTATAGTGCTTTTGGCACCCTGTGCTTCGGTGATATGGAAATCAAGAGAAACAAGCGAATCGGCATAGGTGGAATTGCCCGTTTTGGTATCATCGGTAAAGAAAATACGGCTGGTAGAAACACCGTTTTCCGCAGTCAATACAGTGTTGACGCAGTTGTTGTAGAAACTCAAAAATACACATTGGTCTATCATATCGTATTTTTGGATAAGCTTCATACCCTCGGTGATAACGTTGTATGAAGTGGATTTGAATTCGACGAAAAACTTAATGTCCTTGTCCTGTCCCCAAGCTAATAATTCTTCGAATTTTGGTATCGGCTTGCCTGTATCTTCCTTGGTTTTGGTGTCTATAACGTTATATTGTTGAACCTCTGCCCAAGTCATCTCCCAAATGTTTTTGTTGCCCGTGTAGTTGGTGGTACGGTTAAGAGTATTATCGTGAAGAAGAACCACTACGCCGTCACTTGTGATACCGGTGTCGAGTTCAAGGAAGGTACAGCCGTTTTCATAAGCGGCAATAAAACTTTCCATGGTGTTTTCTTCGGCCACGTCATAGTTACCTGCGTGACCGATGGTGTAAGAAACGCGGGTGAAAGAGTTGGGAACAAAATCGTTGCTGATAATCTCGGCGACAGCGTCGGCACTTGATGAAATGATACCGTGTGCGCCTGAGGTAATGACTTTTATAGCGTCTGTTCTGAACGCATCTGTGCCCGATGCGGAGGAAACCGTTACCCAAACCGCCAAAGCCAGTTCTTGAAGAGCGTTGACAGATTGTTTGGTGGCATATTTACTGTCAATAACGATAAAAGTTGCGGGTGCGGAACGAACCTTTTTGCGAATGGTGTTCGCTTCTGATGATGAGAGGGATCCGTCTGTCATTTCGGTAGCAATGTTAAGCGAAAGGCCTGTGCGGATATTGTTGTTTTTTCCGCGCATATAAGAAAGAACGCTTGCGCTGTTGGAAATAACGTTAACATCATATTTTCCCACGGTGTTGACCGCAGAAGCAACCGCATCCGCCATGGTATTGGTTGTAATATAGAAGGTCGGAACTACGTTGGCGGTAACACACGCCTGCAATGCGGTCGTTGCATTTATTCCTGTCGTAAGGTCGATGTGAGCAACCGAAAGATTTTTAAGGTTTGCAGAAGTAACCGCTGAAACTTTTTGTACGTTTGCTATCGGATTTACTAAATTGGTAGTGTTATGATTGTTGTTGTAAATGAGTTTTAAAGAAGAAGTGTCAACCTCTGCAAAAGTCGATATATTTGCGGAAATGAAGACACAAACGGTCGAAAGAATCAAAACTGCCGTTAGTAAAATACTAATAAATCGTTTCATAAAGTATACCTCTGTACATCAAAAATGGGTTTGTTTATATATTACAACATATTTGTTCACATTTCAATAGAGTTTCGATAATATTATTGAAATATCGCGTTATACCAATAAAAAAACTGCCGCGAGTTATCTCGCGGCAGTATAAACTTTAAAAGCGATAATTAGTCTTTCAAAGTCAAACCAACGTATTTGGAGAAGTTTTTGCCGTTAAGGATACCGGAACCGAAGCAAGCGTAAGGAACAGGTTCTTCATCATCTTCGATGTTAACTTCTTCGCAGCAAGCGGTGAAGCCAAGACCGATGGTAGCACCTGCGTTGGGTTCAAAGGAAGCGCCTTCAACCAAGCTAGCCCACGGAATTACTTGTTCGTAAATTTCGCTATCAAGTTTGGAAACAGCAACGATATAGTCGTAACCTTCGCTCTTGGTAAGAGAACCAAAGTGGTCGGCAGAGATGTTAGCGCCGTCGGGTTGAGCGGTGATAGTCCATTCGTTACCGAGTTTGGAGTTAGCAGCTGCGCTCCAATCCCAGTCGCCGCCTTCGGGAGAAGCGTATCTGGAATCGGTAGGATCACCGGTGATGAGCGCGGTCATAACGTGACGGCGGTCAAAGATATAAGGACGGTTTTGGAGATAGTCGGTGTTGCCGTAAGTTCTGGGCTTGCCGGCGCCGATTTCAACAGCGGTGTAAAGGTTTTCTTCGTCCCAGCTGATATAAAGGGTAACTTCATAAGCTTCAACACCTTCGGTGGAATCTACGCTCCAATAGGGCTTGGAAGCATCGAATTTGATAGAAGTTGCGTATTCTTTTTCGCCTACTTCACCATCAACAACAGGTGCGGTGGTAGCTTTGCCTACAAAGAGAGTACCGTAATCAACGGGTTCGTCATCTTCTTCGGATTCTTCGCCGGATTCATCAGAAACATCGGAAGAATCAGCAACGGAAGAATCGTCGGAAACTGCGGAAGATGCAGCAGACGAGGTATCCGAAACAGCGGAAGATTCAGCCTTGCTTGCTTCGGACGAAACAGCGGATGATGCGTTCGAGAAAGCATCGGAAGAAGTGTCACTGTCGTTGCCGCAAGCAACAAGCGAGAACAACAAAAGTGCGCAAAGGATTAAAGATAAAACTTTCATAAAAGTCCTCCAT
>JAGBUH010000087.1 GCA_017630915.1 Clostridia bacterium | reverse complement strand
GACGGATTCGCGTCCCTTCCTGACGAAACGATACTTGCATCAAGCGAAGGCGAACTCAAAAACAACCTTTTTTACGAGATAAATTTGGGCGGTGTACAAACCGGCGAACAGATGAAAGAACGCGTCGCCGATTACGTCAACGCGCTTGACGAATCGGGTGTCGGATATGCCAAACTGACCTTTAAAAGCGGTATCGGAAACTGGATCGTTCGCTCCGCTGTTGTCACTCCGAACCATATAAAAACCCAACTTGATTTTGAAGTCCGATTCGTAAGCAAAGCAACTTCAAACGAATTTAACCGCTATCTCGAAAAGATAATTTTTGAATAATTATGTAAACCTCTTGTCTGTTTTTCAAAAAACATTCAAGAGGTTTTTATAATATCGTTGAATGTTGGCAACACTATCCTTGTGAGAAGAAAATACATATACTTACATCAGAAGGAGTGTTCAACATTGAAGATACAAAACGGCGAAGAAAGCATACGCCGAGGGGACATATATTATGCCGATTTAAGTCCGGTGGTTGGTTCGGAACAAGGCGGAATCCGTCCCGTATTGATTGTTCAAAACGATATGGGCAACAAATACAGTCCAACAGTTATTGCCGCCGCGATAACCAGCCGCACGGGAAAAACCAAACTTCCGACTCATATCGAAGTTTCCGCCGATGCGCCGATATCCACAGACGAAAATTGCGGATTGGCTAAAAACTCGGTAATTTTGCTTGAACAGATTCGCACGATAGATAAAAGACGTCTAAAAGAACGCATGGGAAAACTCGATGACCGCACCATGCAACAGGTCGACAGCGCAATAGGCATAAGTTTCGGCTTGGGAAGAACGTTTTGAAAATTGTTTTTTAGTTCCCCAAAATGACACTACCCCAAGATCACAAGTCTCGGGGTAGTTTTCTTATTATTCTGCAACGAAATCGATTACTTCGTCAAAATTCTGAAGCTTCGATTCGGTAAACTGATGTGACACAATCAAAACCGTTTTATCTTTTATAGATAACAATAGGTCTTCGATGCGCTCTGCCGTTGCCATATCGAGATTTGCCAAGGGTTCATCGAGAATCATAACATCTGTATCGCGAAGCATCGCGCGTGCCAGACAAATACGTTTTTTCTCGCCTCCCGAGAAGTTATCTCCGCCTTCGGTGACAATATCGTCCAATGCCTGCACTTCGGCATATCTTTGAAGCCCTACGCTTTTAAGTGCCTCGATTAGTCTGACGTCATCAATGTCCTGATACATAGTTAGGTTATTCCGCAACGTATCGTGGAACAAAATCGCTTCTTGTCGTACAACCGTTATAAGATTATATGTACTGCAAATCGTGTCAAGCGCTCTACCGTCAATTTCTATCTTACCGATAGCGGTGTCATAATATTTGAGAAGTAAATTGATTGCGGTCGTTTTACCGCATCCGCTTGGCCCTTTAAGCAAATATCTTTTGCCTTTGCCGATCGTTAGATTGAATTTATCCAAAACAAAACGTTCACCGTCGTAAGAAAACGATACATCGTTGAAGCAGATATTGCTGTTCAATTTCTCCACACCGTCTGTACCGTGTATTTCCTCGGGCATCTCCAAAAATTCTTCCATTTCGGAGATCGTCGGCTTAATTGCAATAAGTTGACGTTTGATTCCTGCCAAAGAAATCAAAGGATAGGAAAGTTGGTCAATCATTCCGATTGCAACGAAAAAGTCACCTGCGGAAAAATCGCCCCTCAAAACAAACCACGTCGAGCAAACCAAGACAATGAAGTACGACAAGTAGGAAATCAACGTCGAGATAAGACGTGAAATATTGCCAAGTTGACTGTCGCGAAGAAGTTTATCCATTGTGTCGTCGTTTACCGACTTAAATCTTTCGATAATTTTCTTCTCGACGGAATAGTTTTTTATAATTTCAAAGCCCGAAAGCCAATCGTTGACTTTTGACAGATTGGCTTCAACCGATTGAACGTAATCATTCTGCGCTTGTTGCAGTTTTTTCTCAATCAGTTTAGGGATATAAAGCGGTGTCGTCAACAACGTAATAGTTATGATTGCAATACGCCAATCGAGAATAAACAGCGCGACGCTCACGAAAATAATCTTAAAAAGTATCTCCCAAAACATCGGAAGCATACCGAAACGCCGTTCTTTAATCAAATCGGCTTCGTTCGTATATGTCGCAATATATTCGCCTTGCGGAGATTCTTTATAATCAACGTAACTGCGATTTATGATACTTTCAAAGACATCGCGTTTTAATTCTGAAGTGCAACCCACCACAAACTTTGCGCTGAATCGGTCATAGAGATAAAACCCGAAAACTTCACAAAAAATAAAACCAATAAGCAATACCGCATAATAAATTGCATTTTGAACGTCGCCTTCAACGGCGAAATCCAAAACATCGCCTTTAAAAAATTGGAGAACCACACCGAAACAGGTGCTGATGAGTATACTAACCAACGCCCCTATAAAATAGCGGCGATTACTTTTTTGATATTTTTTCATCTTAACCTCCTATACTTAAATAACGATAGAAGGATTAAAATATTTTCCTTCTGCCGTTTAGAAGGATTTCCTAAGTTTTACCATTTTTATATACCTCCTTTTATTTTTTATAAAACCAATCGAGGCGTCATAAGATATGCGCCTCGAATTGTTTAACTATTTTATTATTTCTTCTTTAAAATCAAGAAGATTGCTACGCCGATTGCTAAAACGCCCAACGCTGCAATAAGAGCGATGAGCCACGGGGACATACCCTTTTCCTCGCCGTTATCGACACTTTCTTCGGAGGAAACTTCGCTTTCTTGCGACATTTCTTCGTTGGGAACAACCGTAACCTTAACGACCTTTTCTTCCGATACGTTAAAGCCGTCGGTTATGCGAACCGTGAAGGTATCCTCACCGACGAAAGTTCTGTCGGGACGGTAAATCAACGAACGTTTATCCGCAGAAACGGTAGCAACGCCGTTTTTGGGTTGGACGGTGAATTCAGCCTTAACGTCACCTGCATAGGAATCGTTATCGATAACGCTGATTTCGGTAACAGAACGTTCACCTGCAACCATTTCGATATCCTTAACGCCTTCGAGTATCGGCGCTTCGTTCTTATATGTTTCGTGAATGAACTGATAAGTCAAGTCGTAAAGACGGCGGAGGTAAATACCCTTGGGTTTACTTGTATCCGCATGGCAGAAATCATAAATCGATCCGGGGCCTGCGCCTTGATAGTAGGTCTTCAAGCTGTGCATATAACCCGTCTTATAGCCGTAATAAAGGTATTCTTCGTAATTGTGACCTGCTTCAAGATATTCGTTGCCTCTGAAATACGAGGGTTCATCGGTTTCCATTTCTACACCGATGTGGTTTTTGTGCGCACTTATGGCAAATTCTTCGAGCATGCCTTCTTTGAAATACGATCTTGATTCTCTGAACGCTTGGTTAGGTTGCATTACCGCACCGGAAAATCCCAGTTCTTCCCAATGGTCATAACCGATAGAAAGATAGAATGCGTCGAAAATCGTAGTCAAATTCTTGCTTTTTACATAAGCGTTGATATTCTTGACAAGTTCGTCTTCATGCGCGGAATCGGAATAATTGACTTCCTCGCGGTACCAGTAGAAACCGACAAGCTGAATGTTTTGATAGTTTTTCGTCTTGAATTCATTGATGCATTTATCAGCGAACCATTTAACGATGTTAACGCGTTCTTCCAATGTAACGGATTTTTCGTCCTTTCCGTCGCCATTGATGTCGCCGAAGGGGGTTTCGAGCACGTTAGGATACGGAAGTGTCAAGTAAACCTTGAATTTTTCCTTGATGCCGAGTTCACCGTAAACTTTGCCGACGACCTTATCAAGCGCGTCTAAATCCTTGCCGTCCGTGAAAGTGTGTTCAAAATAAAGTTCCCAATCGGACATAACAGCGCCGTCTTTTCCGCTTGTCTTAACCAATCTGCCGCCCGAGGGATAGTCGCCGTGACAGGGCACGAAAGCAACCGCATCGAACATCGTATCGACAATCTTGCCTTCGGTATCCAAATACGCAATGTAAGGCAACATTCTTTCTTCGGTAAGATTCGCTCTATCCTGGTCGGGAGCATAATAACCGTTATATAACTTGATAATATCCGAAACGCCGTCTAAGGATTCGAAATATCCGGGTTCTTCTTCGGGTTTATCGGGTGTGACCTTTGCTTCGTCACCGCTTAAAGTCTTGCTGCCGATGATTTTTATTTCATCACAATACGTAAAGATATCGCTGCAAAATTCAACCTTTACGTAACGGGCCGAATAAACCTTATCCAATTCCACCTTGAAATCGCATTTTGCGGTGGTCTTGTTGTGCAAAGGATATTCGGTTTGGTATTTAATCGCGGTACCGTATTCGTTACCGTCATCGGAAAGAAAGACATTTATGTAACGGGGTGCATACAAGCCGTTACCCGTGTGCAGAAATCCCGCTTCGATACGCGAAATCGCGCAAATATCGCCAAGATCGAAAGTGACAATACGGCTTTGACCGCGGAAAGCGCGATACCAACCGTCAGACGAGGTGGAATTAGTTGCCGTCTTCGAGTCGGTCAACTGTCCGTTATCGACGTCGTATTTTGTTCCGCCTTCGCTGTAATTGCCATAGGATTTTTCAACCGGTTCGCCGGTTTCAATCTTATAGGAAAGCCCTTTTGCAAGGTTTTCTTCGCCTTGTGCGGAAATGGGCATAAGGCTGAAACAAAACATGCCGAACAGAAATAAAGAGAATAGTCTTTTAATCATTTTGTGCCTCCGTCAACATTTTAAAATATATATCCGCGATAACAATATGACCGCCGGAATTCGGGTGGGGATCTATGCTGAAACGTGTGTTTGATATATCGAAGCCCGCGTTGGTAAGCGGTTTTTTCGAACAGTTAAACCTTTCCCAAACAGGAGCGACGATATAATCGTTATCCATTGCGAGAGAACGAATGGGTGAATTCAGTTTTGAAACGGCAAGTTCGCCATAGGAAGAAAGGTCAAGCACTTCTTCGACGCCTTCGAGCGAAACCTTTACGTTCAAATAGGGGTTATACACGGTTTGTATATATATTTCGGCGTTGGGATTGTGTTTCCTTATTTCCGAAACAATTTGCGGAATTTCGTTTGTTAAATCTTTTTCCGCCTTATCGATGAGATTTTGAAACTCGTCGCTTTCAAACGCCTTATTGACTTCTTTGAAAATCCCATCTATCACCTTGCAGGAATAGGAATATTTTTCTTTCTTTTGCTCGTCTTTCGCGAACAGATACAGAAAATAATCCTTAAACACCGACGCATCAATCTTGCCGACATTGTCCATAACCGAAGACAGCGAAGTAATGGCTTGTAAAATATTATTTCCGCCGATGCTGATAATCACGGCATCGCAATCGTTCAACTCCGCGGGTGGCGAAGTTTGAAGTGCCGACAATAATTCAGAGCCTGTTTGTCCGTCAACACCGTAGTTTACGATATCGACATCGGTATAAACCGTTTTCAAACGTTCTTCAAGAAGCGATGAAAACCTTTGATTTTCAACGTTTTCCAAACCGTAACCTCGCGCTATCGAATCGCCCAAAACGACAACCGATTTGCTTCCCTTTGTTTCGGGTGTCGGGGATACCGATTCATTGGGCAACTTTTCACTCATCGCAGGTTCGTCGGAATTGGTTGCAGATTCGTTGAAGTTATCGTTAACATTTAAACTCTCGTTGGGAAGCGAGGAAACAAAATTGCTTATTTCTTCATTGCTTTCAACAGAATTTTCAAGGATATCAGTCATATCGCAAGAACACATAAATATCATAACAAACAGTAATAAAAAAGCTTTTTTCATAAAACCTACCCTTATTGATTTTTCACAATAAAGTATTAGCATACATTATTATAATTATTCTTAACCAATAAATCAAGTATATCTGTTACATTTATTTATTTTTTTGAATATAATTTCATTGTAGGAGTGATATTTATGAGCGAAATAAATTGCAACACCTTTATACTTAACAATTGTTTAAACGCCGATTCGGCTGTCAGCAAAGACCAAAACATACTCGCTGTTGACGGATTTAATTGTAAAATACACATATTTGACCGTTGCGGTTCAAACTGCGGATGCGAATCTGTGCTACGTCCCTATCGTAAATTAAGATACGATACTCAAAGCGATTCCTACACCGCGCTGTGCGGTTGCAATCAAAATATATATTGTATGGATAACAACTTTAATGAAAACGGTTCTATTTTGTTGGAAACCAACGGCAATACCTGCAACCGTCAATGCAACAGCAACGTTTTTTGTAATACAAGCGTGTCTTGCACACTTGTCGATGCGAGTATCACAAGGATAGGCAACGAACCTTTTATTGTGGGCGTGTTTACTAACGGTGCATATTTATACGACACAATCGGAAAGCGTTTGACACAGTTATGCAAAACCGAAAAAAATGAAGAATTGACGGATTTTATATCGTTCGGCGAAGAAAAATATGCCATGAGCGCTATAAAAAACGGCAACCAAATTATAACCGTTTCAGAAAACGGAAGAACGCAAAGCGCGATTCTCAAATGCAATTTATCGCTTCGTATACTTTTTGCGGAAAATCAAACGGTTTACGGTTTATTCGGAAAAAGTTATATCTACAACCGAATTTTTCCTATTTATTCCTGCGGAATTCTCAATCTTCCCGAAAATACAGACAACTGTTTCTGTTCTTGCCTATCATAAAACTTTTTGCTTTGCATAAAGATGTATTAAGATATACTCAAAGTATAATGCGAGGACAATTTGTTGTGAAAAAATTTACATTACCCTTTGTTATTATTCTTTCTTTAATACTCTCTTGTTGCGCAACACAGCATGAACCCAAGGATTTTTTCACCCTACCGATATCTGTATCCGCTTCTCTCGACGGAAACGGCGGTCAATTTTCATTGGATATCTCGGAAAAAGAATGCACCGTCACTTTCGGCGATACTCACGCGCTTTCGGGAACCACGCTTTATTTTGCGAAAGACGGAAATACAGCCACGGTCGGCGATATTTTCACACGAACGATAAAAAACGGTACTTTCCCTGCACAAGAATCGCTTATCAAAGCCATTCAACTTCTTGCATCAACCGAAACAGTCGGAATTAACGAAGGTGACAAGACGAGATATACTATTGACGAAATGAAGATATTGGTGTATTATGATGAAAATACCGATTCGATAACAAGAATCGAAACTGAGGAAGGTGGCAGGCGGTTTGCATTTGTAATCGCCTCGCTCGAATCACATGATACACAGAGTAAAAGCGCAGGTATGCCTTAACCGCATAGCGCAAAATTACAACTACATACAATCGCTCACTAACGGAAAACCTGTAATGGCGGTTATCAAAGCCGATGCATACGGTCACGGTGCGGTGCAAGTCGGTCGCAAATTGCAGGAAATCGGTTGCCGTTATTTTGCCGTTGCAACTCTTGACGAGGCGAAGGAATTACGTGATTCGGGCATAGACGGAAACATTTTGATTCTCGGCCCGACCGACAAAGAATTCATTCCCGATATCATCAAAAATGGTTTTTTACAAGCATGCGACAGTTTTGCATACGCAAAAGAATTGGCGCAATTCGGCAAAGTTCGTATTCACGTCAAGGTAGATAGCGGTATGTCGCGCCTCGGTCTTTATTGCCACAATAAAGACGATATAATCAGAGTAACCGACGAGATAAAAGAAATATCAAAACTCGATTTATCCATTGAAGGAATATTTACCCATTTTGCCGACAGCGACGGTGAAAACAAGGACTATACTCAAAAACAATTCGACGTTTTTTCTGCTCTGCTCGATGAATTAAAACGTCAAGGAATCGACGTTGGTATCCGTCATTGTTGCAACAGCGCGGCGACCTTGCGTTATCCCGAAATGCATCTTGATATGGTACGTGCAGGTATCATTTTATACGGTCTTATGCCCTCGGCGAACGTGAAAGATGAAAACATCGGTCTTGCGATGAAGTGGTCCGCGCGTGTTTGCTCTATACATGAGCTCAAAGCAGGCGATTGCGTTAGTTACGGTTGCACCTACCGCGCCGAAAAAGATACCCGTGCCGCTGTTATTTCGATAGGCTATGCCGACGGATTCTCGCGCGTTTATTCGGGCAAAACAACCGTAAGAATAAACCAAAAAGAATGTTCGGTAATCGGAAAAATCTGCATGGATATGTGCGTGGTCGATATCGGGCAGGATTTTGATTGCAAAGTCGGTGACGAAGCAATTATTTTTGAAAACAACGACGATGTCGAAAGATTGGCACAAACGTTGGGCACAATCAATTATGAAATCGTTTGTTCTTTAAAGCGCAGAGCATATTTTGAATATATTTAGCATATTAAAAGTAGCATATTAAAAGCCGACAGAATTAAAAACTGTCGGCTTTTGAATTATTCATATTGTTTTATCAACCCAGCTATGAATTCCTTATCGGCAAGAAACGATTTATCGTCGCACCTTACTTCAAGCACATAAGATATCCTGCCAAGAAGACCTTGAAGATACTTTTTCGCGTCGACGCTGTTTCCAATTCGCTTTAAATGCTCCTCAACCCCATATTTTCGGCAGTAATATACCTCTTGCCGCAACTTTTTTCGGTATTCGGAGGATACATTTAATTTTTCGTTTACAACGATACCAGTAACTATTTGACGCTGTGTGCCTTTCGCCGACACGGTCTTTTTTTCGTTAAGAAAGAACCCAATCTTCCTAAGTTCCGACTTAACAAAGATTTTAACCTCGTTAACATCAAACGAACCCGAAAAGGTCATATCATCGCAATATCTCGTATAAGTAATACCGCGTTGATTACACCAATTGCCCACCGTTTCATCAAAATCGCGCATGACGATATTAGTAATAACAGGCGAGGTCGGCGCACCCTGAGGAAGCCTATCCTTGTAATAACAAAGCATTGTCAAAAGCACACGTATCGGCTCGGAAAATCTTTTTTCAGTAAACACCTTGTCCTTTACGTGAGAATAAAGAATACTGTCAAAAAAATGCTTTATATCAAGCTTTAATACCGTTTCCTTGCCGACGTGGCAGGATGCGTTTTTTCGAATGAAGGAACCTCTTTTATATGCGGTAGCATACCGCGAAATCGGTTCAAGTAACAGAATTCGGTTGGCTATACGCCTTTGAACCGTCTTTAACAGGGTGTCGGGAACGTAAAGGACACGAAAAGTACCGTCGTGCTTCGGTATTTCGACACGACGGTAATGCTTTTCTATATCGTTTGTAAGCGAGTAAAGTGTTTTTGCGGAAAAATCAAGATCGGCTTCGACCGACGAAAGTTCGCGATAAACTATCATTTTTTCACCAGAACAATACATTTTGTATACGGAAAATGCGCAGATGTAGAAAAGCGAAAGCGCGCACACAGCGTGTGCAGTTCTACTTCGAGCAATTTTTCGTGCGCGACGCGCGATATACGAAGGTTTTGTGCTATAGCATAAAAGAATCGAACACACAATGCCTGTTTTTTCGCTTGATATACGTTAGTATATCTGCGCTCAAAAACAAAATTTCTTCTCGAAACTACCTCGCCGTAGGTGCGTTTGAAATTGAAATTTTTGTCCAGAATGAGCAAGGTGAGCGACGGAATACGGGCGTATTCCTAACGAGAATTGCGAAATTATGGGCGAAAATAGCTTTTCAAACCATTATGGGTTCGACTCTTTTATGCTATACGACAGCGACTCGCCGCCGTTTTTGATAAGAATACCAAATTCACGCTATTGTTCTTTATATAATCTTTATATAATCTTTATATAATCTTTATATAATATTATCTTTTTTCGACGGTATTATACCCAACCGGGAGTCCAACCCGGATCTCTGTCACCGGGGTTATAGGGTTCACTTGTATACTTGCGGTTAATATCATAAGTGCCGAACGCTGCGCGTTTTACTTTAATATAGTTGATCGCGCTGACCGAACTACCGGGTTTCACTTCTGCCGCTTCATGTCCCCAAATTCCGATATAACCGGTTCCGAGATAGGAACGTTTAATCGCCAAATAATCTTGGGAATCCAACTTCGCATCGCCGTTAACGTCGCCCATAACGATTGCAGCATAAGAAACGCCGTTGAGTTTAACTGTATAACCCGTGCCGATTTTGTCGTCTTTTCCGAGTTTGTTGCCGTTTTTGTCAAAAACTTCAACAACCGCGTTATAATAAACAAGTTGAACGTCAGCGGTTACCGAACCGAGCGCGATGCCGTATATCTTGCCGTTTGAAATTTCGGTAACAAACGAAACCGAATCGGCGGCAACCGTGTTAAGCGTCAAAAAAGACGACGAAACCAACAAGACACACGCCAACAAGAAAGAAACGATTTTTGTTTTCTTCATAAAGCAACTCCTATATTATATTTCCACCCATTCACCGGGAGTGTTAATCGCCTTGTTGCCTGCTTCTATTATACCCATAACCGAAACGGTTTCGGCATGGTCGGCAAATATTTCGCCTGTTTTAAAGAAGGTGCAGAGTTTTGTGATAAAGTTATCGAAATAATTACTCATCTTAGGGATTTTGTAAATCGAGCCGTCTTCATAGTTGACAATCATTTCGAAGTCAACGCCCTTCCAATCATAATGGCTCATAACCGCGCGTCTGCCGTTCGAAAATTCGATAACCATGGTTTCGTAACCGCTGCCGACGGACATGATACGTTTAACTTCGCTACCCATAAGAACAACAATCGGTTCGATTTGGTGGATTGCATAAGTATCGAACCTACCGGGACCGCGAGAATTGATAAAGCAAATGCCGTCACGGGGCACGTCAGCCAATTCGGTCGCGAAGCGAAGCGCAGAGGTCGAGAAGAAAGCGGTGTTGTTTTTCTCGCCGATATCCACAATTTCTTGCGCGATATCCTTGGTAAGTGCAAAAGTTTTGTCAACATAGACGCGTTTTCCGCTTGCAAGCGGTTCGCGGCAAAGGTCTAAATGTCTTTCGGGGTTATCGGGAGAAAGAACGATGATACAATCGCTCTTTTCGACAACTTCTGCAATAGTGTTGCAACGTTCAACACCGAATTCTTTGCACCATTCGTCAGTCGTCTTGCCGTTAGGTTTGTCTATTTCGGCATAAGCATAGGCAACCTTAAATTCATCACCGAATTTTTGTGCGATAAATTTAGGATAGTTATTCGCGTGCCATTCATCGAGAAAATAATCAATAAAACCAATCTTAATCATGACTTACACCTCAATTAAAAACTTTGTATAATACTTCCCACACCGTAGGAGAAGACCATCATAATAATACCAGCCACAACAACGCCGAGTGCAATTGGCGGAAATGCTTTTTTCATATCCAAACCGAGAGTAATCGAAATCAACGCTCCGGTCCAAGCACCCGTACCGGGCAAAGGAATTGCAACGAAAGCAAGCAAACCCCAAAAGAGCGTTTTATGCATTTTTGCAACTTTTTTCTCGCCGATTTCAAGAATCTTACGGAAAGGTTTGCCGAATTTTTCAAAAGAAGCGAAATAGCGAAGTACCTTACCGCCGAAAAGAATCAAAAACGGAATGGGAAGCATATTTCCCACCATCGCAACGAGGAACAAAATCCAAAGGTCCAAATCCATCGCCACGCCCAAAGGAATCGCGCCGCGCAATTCGATAACGGGAACCATGCTTAATGCAAAAACGTATAAATATTTCAAAAACATACTTTCACCTTTTCCTATTTCACCAATGCAGAAATATCAATTGTCTTGAAGAATATACGCTTTACAAGAAGATAGTCAAAAGAGTTTAAATCACCGCTGTTATCAATATCAGCCGCCAAAAACATCGCGCCTTCGAGTTCAAGTGTTTTAAAGCAATGACGGCGAACATAAAGATAATCAAATGAATCTATCTTACCGTCGGCATAAACGTCACCGATCATAATTATCGTAACACCGTCGGCATAATCGATTGTCATACCCGTCTTAACGTATCCGCTTTTAACAACTTTGCCGTTTTCATCAAGCACGGTAATATCATTTTCGAACAACGCTTTGAAATCGTTTATTCTGAGTTTCATCGCGCCTACTCTGATAAGCGCGTTTTCAAAGTTGTAATTTGCAGGAGAATCTTCTTTCAGAATCGGCTTCGGGTCCACAATACCGCAACCCGCATCGGTCAAAGCAACATTCTCTGTCAACTTGGCAACCGCTTCGGGATTTATGTTGTAAATAGTAACAACCGCGTCAATCGCGACGATTCCTACAAGTTTTTCAAAATCGTTGGTGTTATCTTTGCAAACGCCGATAAAATAATGTCCCGCAGGGATAACAACGTCGGATTTCGCGTTGTCGCTGATATCGAAATAAGTAATCCTTCCTGTTTTGGAATCGGCAATAAGAATACCGTAATTGCTCATATCAAATTCGGTGTCTTCTTGATTGTACGTATAGATATATTCCGAAACGGTCATATCGTTTTGTGCGTAATAAACCACGTTCGCTCCATCTTGGAATCCGCCGATTTCAAGAGAAAGAGCATCTTCGGGAAGTTCGGAAATAACATCGGGATAAAGAGCATATTCAACGGTGATTTCATCAATTTCAATCGTTGCATTTTCTTCAAGATTGGGTTCTACAATTTCGCAATCGTTAAACGTAAAGACGATATCGTCACCCTTTGCATCGGGTTTCACGGTAAAAGGAACAACAATTTCCAAAGCATCGGATTCAACGATGGGATTTATCGAGGTCGGGTCCCAAATAGCAAGGTCAAAAATACTGTTTTCGGAATCGACCTTTCCGAAACATTCCCAACCGTCGGGAAGTTTCGTCATAAGCGAAGTATAGTCAAACGATTCGCCGTCGGAATCGATTCCCCCGCTTACCGCAGGGGCAACCATATCTTTATCGTAACCGATTTTGAACATAAATACCGAGATACCCATAACCGTTTCGGGAATACTTACTTCACCCAAAGAAACGGTGATATCGATACTGCCGTTTGAGTTATAAGTGCCCAAACCGTTCGATGTTTCATAATCAGCACTCGCAGAAGCGGAAAATACAGTTTCGTTTTCTTCCGCAATAGCAGGAACCGACAGAGTTATAAGCATTGAAACAGCCATTAAAAACGCGAACAGCTTTTTCATAATGTAAAATCCTTTCAAAAAGCAAATCAGCACAGCCGACACCAAAAAACACTTTCGGCATCATAGCATTATGCATGATGATTGTAACAAATAACAGTTTAAAGGTCAAGTCATTTAAAAAAATTTCTATATATTTATTGTAATTTATTTAAATATATAGTATAATATAAAGTGAGTTAGTATGAAAGCAGATGATTTACATGGAATTTACTTATATCGAAAATGCTTCTCTTGCGCCCTACTGTTCGATGAAAGCAGGCGGAAATGCGAAGTTTTTGGTTTTGCCGAAAAACGAAGAAGAACTTATTTCCGCGATTGACTTTTTTCGTACCAAGGGCGAAAAATACATAGTGGTCGGCAACTGTTCTAACCTACTTTTTCAAGATTCAGGTTATGACGGTGCGGTTATAATCACATCGGGCATTAGAGGATTGTCAATCGAAAACAATATAATCACCGCATTTTGCGGCGAAACGCTTTCGTCTTTGGCAAGGTTTGCGTGTGAACATTCACTTACGGGTTTGGAATTTTGTTACGGTATCCCCGGAACCGTCGGCGGTGCGGTTTATATGAACGCAGGTGCTTACGGCGGTGAAATGTCGCAACGTTTTGTTCGCGGCAGGTTTTTAAACGAAAACGGCGATATCGTAACAATCGAACTTAACGATATGGATTTCGGCTACCGTAAAAGCCGTCTTAATTACGAAAAACTTATAATGCTTTCCGCTTCGTTTTCCGCCGAACTCGGCAATGCCGATGAAATAAAAATTATTATGGACGGATTGATGGCGAAACGCAAATCGAGCCAACCGCTTGAATATCCCAGTTGCGGAAGCGCGTTCAAACGCCCCGTCGGTCATTTTGCAGGCGCACTTATCGAACAATGCGGTCTTAAAGGACTAACCGTCGGCGGTGCGCAGGTTTCCGAAAAACACGCAGGATTTATCATCAACCGCGAAAACGCAACCGCAAGCGACGTTATTGCGCTTTTGAATTTGGTTTCCGACACGGTTTTTGAAAAAACAGGCGTGCGCCTTGAACCCGAAATAAGAATTATAGATTAAAAAGCATAGGTTACAAATGTCTTTTTCTTCGGATATAAAACAACAACTACAAGAAAATACATTAAAAAAAGATTGTTGCAAGGAAAATTATGCGTCGGGGCTTTCGCTTCTCCCATTTGATGCAAAGTGCGACAAAGATGCAGGCTGTTATCTGCGCGGAGTGTTTATCAAATGCGGAAACATAAGCGCACCCGGGCGAAATTTCATGCTTTCGTTTTCGCCTCCCGACAACGCTTTTGCCGATTATCTCGAAAACTTTCTTGACGAATGCGGAATGACCGCAAAACGCACCTTGCGGAAAAACAAGCCGTTGCTTTATTACAAAGCGAGCGAAAGTATCGAAGATGTATTGTCGTTTATCGGCGGTACAAAGGCAACGCTTGACATTATGGGCGCGAAAATAATGAGTGACGTGCGCAACAATATGAATCGGCTCTGCAACGCCGAAACAGCGAATCTTGACCGTGTCGCACGTGCCGCTGCCGAACAATGCGAAGCAATTAAAACCATCGAAAAATACGGCGCGATGCACAACCTTAACGCCGAACTTCGCGAATGTGCGGAGTTGCGCATCCAAAATCCCGATATGAGCTTGTCCGAACTTCGAAATCTTTTCAAAGAACCGGTCAGCAAATCGGGACTTAACCACCGTTTTAAAAAACTTATCGAAATAGCAGAAATGCTTAAAAACACGTAAAAGGGCAGATTATGGGGTTTGTTCACCTACATCTTCATACCGAATACAGCCTGCTTGACGGCGAATGTCGCATAAACGCCATTCCCGATGCCGTTATTGCGGGAAACCAAAACGCCGTCGCAATTACCGACCACGGTGTTATGTACGGCGCGGTTGAATTTTACAAGGCGTGCGTACAAAAGGGTGTCAAACCGATTATCGGTTGCGAAGTTTATGTCGCACCGAGGTCTATGGAACAAAAGGACAGGCTTTTTGATTCCGACTATTCCCACCTTGTCCTCCTTGCTAAAAACGACATCGGATACCGTAATCTGTTAGCAATCGTTTCAAAAGCATTCACTATCGGTTTTTATTCGAAACCGCGTACAGATATAGAAACTCTTACCAAATATTCCGAAGGGTTGATTGCCCTTTCGGGTTGTATTTCGGGAAGTGTCCCGAAAGCCATTTTGTCGGGCGATATGTCGCTCGCGCGCGAAAGAATCATTATTTTTGACCGAATTTTCGGCAGAAACAATTTCTATCTTGAACTGCAACGCCACGGCATTAAAGGTCAAGAGGAAGTGAACCGCGCACTTATCCGCTTTTCGCAGGAATTAAATATTCCGCTTGTCGCCACCAACGATGCGCACTATGTCACTCGAAACGATGCCGAGATACAAAAACTTCTTTCGGCAATCGCAACGGGCAACACCGTCGAAGACAGCGATTTCGGCATGGAAGGCAGCGAACATTATATTAAATCGGCGAGTGAAATGAAAACCTTGTTTTCCGACGTGCCCGAAGCGGTTGAAAACACCGTGAAAATCGCCGAAATGTGTAATTTCGAATACGATTTCGAAAATATGCACCTCCCTGCGTTCCACCCACCGAAGCCTTTTACGTCGGAGGGATATCTCCGCAAGCTGTGTGACGACGGGATTGAATCACTTGAAAATTCAAACAATCTTTCCGAAAACATTTCGGTTTACCGCGAACGAATCGACCATGAATTAAAGATAATTCACGACATGGGTTTCGACGATTATATGCTTATCGTTTGGGATTTCGTGAATTTCGCAAGGCGCAACAATATCCCCGTCGGTTCGGGCAGAGGAAGCGCGGTAGGAAGCCTTTGCACATACGTTTTGGGCATAACTCAGGTAGACCCGATTAGGTTTAACCTGCTTTTCGAGCGTTTTTTGAACCCCGAAAGAGTAAGCATGCCCGATATTGATATAGATTTCAGCGACGAACGGAGAGGCGAAGTTATCGAATACGTCGCTTCGAAATACGGGCAGGCACACGTCGCACAGATAATAACCTTTGGTAAACTCGCCTGCCGTCAAGCCGTCAGAGATGCAGGACGTGCGCTTGGCATGAGTTACGCATCGGTTGACGAGATTGCCAAAATGATTCCGCGTTATCTTGACGTCACCTTGGAATCGGCGCTTAAAGAAAATCCCGAGCTTAAAAGCAGGGTTAATAACGATCCGATGGCAAAACGGCTTATCGACTATGCATCTAAACTCGAAGGACGGCCGCGAAACACCTCTACACACGCATCGGGTGTTGTTATAACCGACGAGCCTTTGATAAATTATCTTCCGCTTGCTGTTAACGACAGCACGGTTGTTACGCAATTTCCCATGAACACGGTTGCCGATTTGGGTCTTTTGAAAATGGACTTTCTCGGACTTAGGTTCTTATCAATCATCCAAGGCACCGAAGCGCAAATCAAAAAGCAAATCCCCGATTTTTCGGCAGAAAAGTTACCGCTTGACGACGAAAAGACATATAAAATGCTTTCCGAGGGAAATGCGCTCGGCATCTTCCAACTTGAAAGCGATGGCATGAGAAACCTGCTGACCAAGTTAAAACCGCAAAACTTGGAAGATATTATTTCGGTAATTTCGCTTTACCGCCCAGGCCCTGCGCTTTCGATTGATACATTCCTTAAAAATCGGCTTCACCCCGATAAAATCGAATATGACCACCCCTGCCTTAAAGATATCCTCGCATCGACCTGCGGTGTTATGCTTTATCAGGAGCAGGTTATGCAGATTTGCCGTAAACTTGCGGGTTATTCCTACGGACGCGCAGATATCGTGCGTCGCGCGATGGCGAAAAAGAAGCAAGACGTTATGGCAAAAGAAAAAGACGTTTTCCTTGAAGGCGCGTTAAAAAACGGCGTTTCTGCCGAAACTGCCGAAAGGGTTTTCGACAAAATGGCGGAATTCGCGAAATACGCTTTCAATAAAAGCCACGCCGCTGCTTATGCAGTTGTAGCGTATCGAACCGCTTGGCTGAAATGCCATTATCCGCGCGAATATATGTGTTCGCTTCTCAACACGGTTATGGGTTATAACGAAAAGGTCGGGGAATATATTTCCGATTGTGCGCGAATGGGAATCAAGATTCTCCCTCCGCGAGTTAATCACAGTTACGGCAGTTTTTCGGTTGAAGGCAACGATTTGCGGTTCGGTTTGGCGGCTATAAAAAATGTCGGTGCGCTTTTTGCCGACAAGGTGATAAACGAACGGAACCGTAAAAAGTTCGCAAATATCGAAGATTTTTTGACACGTTGCGCCTCGTTTGGAAGCATTAAAACCTTTGAATCCTTGGTAAATGCAGGTGCGTTAGACGAATTCGGCTTAAAAAGAAGCCATATATTATCGGGTTTGGCGAACGCGCTTGAAACCGTCACAAAAGAAAAACGCAATAATTCCGAAGGGCAAATGAGCCTTTTCGGAGGCGATACCTCGATAAACGAAACGGTTTTCGAATTCCCGAAATCAACGCTTCCCGAATTGCAAAGAAGCGAGATTTTAAAGGGCGAAAAAGAGATGACCGGGCTTTATTTCTCGGGACATCCGCTTGACGGTTACGGCGAAATTCAAAAGCAAATCGGCGCATTGACGGTTGCTCAAATCCGCCAAGGACTTGAAAACGGAACCTTAAAAAAGAACAATTTAGTAAAATTTGTCGGACTTGTAACAAAAAAACGCTCGAAAGTCACGAAAAAGAATGATATGATGGCGTTTGTTACGGCAGAAGACGAATCGGGTGATGCCGAAATTATTGTTTTCCCCACGCTTTATGGCGAAATGGGAAATCTGATTGCCGAAAACAAGGTGCTTGTTTTTGTGGGTAACCCGGAAATAAAGGAAGTATACGGCGACGAAAGTGCCGATAACGTGACCATTCTGTTAAAATCGGTCGATACGCCCGAATCGGCAATGCAATCCGCGCCGAAAAAGGCAATTTCTATCAACGAATCCGAAAAAAGCACCGACAAATCGCTTTATATAAAAGTAACCGCCGAAAATGCGCTTCATTTAGACGATGCCGTCGCGTTGGCATCGCAAAACGCAGGTAATTCGCGAATACTTGTTTATTTCGAAGCAGAAAAACGGCTTGCCGCCGCAAAAGGAAAAACGACAAATCTTTCCGAACGGCTTTTAAATCAACTTAAAGCCTTAATGGGAAGTGAAAATATAGCGGTAAAGTAAACCGCAAAAATCGCAAGAAATAACTTTTAAATTCACTCTATCGAAAGGAGTTTGCCGAATATGCAAGACAATCAAAACTCAAACAACCGCGATATAAACGAATCAACCGATACGCGCAACTTTGAGCCTGTATCAACCAATAGCGGTGCAAACACAGGCACCGACACCAAAACCTTTGATGCAGTCAACGGCAAAAACGAAAAACAAAAAAAGGAATCCAAGCAGGGAGGCGAACGTCAAAGTTCCAAAACCTCGCGTGCGGCAAAAGCGACCGCATCGGGCGTTCTGTTTGTATTTCGCAAGGTATTAACCTATCTTCTTAATATTCTTTTGACGGTGCTCGTAATAGGAATAATCACGGGTGCCGTGGTCGCGCTTGCGTTTGTTGTTTATATCAAGAATTACGTCGACCCGAACTATACTGGGCTTGACAATTTGAGATTCGACTCAGCGTTATCAACGACGATGTATTACGTTAATGATGCAGGAGAAGAAGTTTTGCTCGAAGGCGACACGTTAAGCAGCAGCGAAAACCGTCTTTGGGCAAAATATTCCGAAATTCCCAAGCAACTTATCGACGCCTATATCGCCGTTGAAGACCAACGTTTTTACGACCACAACGGCGTTGACACAACGAGAACTGCATCGGCAATTTACAACTTTTTTATACCGACAAGTTCAAACTACGGCGGCGGTTCGACGATAACGCAACAGCTTATCAAAAACGCATCGGGCGAAAATGATGCAACAATACAACGTAAGGTGCAGGAAATTTTCCGCGCCATCAACGTCGAAGAAAAGTATACAAAGGAAGAGATACTCGAAATGTATCTCAATACCATTTATCTTTCCCACAACTCCTACGGAGTGCGCGTCGCTGCCAAAACCTATTTCGGAAAGGAATTGGATGAATTAACCCTTGCCGAATGTGCATCTATCGCATCTATCGGTAAATGGCCTACTCACTACGACCCGTTATCCAACCCCAAGAACAATTTAACAAGAAGAAATCTCGTTTTGAAATTGATGCTTGAACAGGAAAAGATAACACAAGAACAGTTTGACGAAGCCTACGACGCCCCGATAACTCTTGCCGAGGGTGATGAAGAAATAGATGTTAATTCGGTTCACTCCTATTATATCGATGCGGTTATGGACGACGTGGTCGCCGACCTTATGGAAAAATACGATTACGATAAAGTAACCGCTTCACAAGTGCTGTTTTCGGGCGGTTTGCAGATAGTTACATGTTTGGACCCCGTAATTCAAAGCTGTGCCGAAAAGGTATTCACCGACAGCAGTTACTGGCCTCAAACACCCGGTATGCAAGCCCAAGCGGCAATAACGATAATGGATCCCAAAACCGGTGATCTTCTTGCAATTGTCGGCGGTTTGGGCGAAAAACGCGACAACAGAGGCTTCAACCGCGCCACACAAGCATACCGCCAATGCGGTTCGTCAATAAAACCCGTTGCGATATATGCACTTGCACTCGACAGCGGATATATGACGGGTATCTCGCCGGTAGATGACGTTCCCCCGATACTTAACGCTTCGGGCGTTTATTGGCCGACAAACGCTAACGGAAGATTTTTGGGACTTATTTCTCCCGACTATGCTATTCAGGCGTCGCTCAATACCGTTGTTGTACGTCTCTGCGAAGACATGGGCGTTGAAACCGTTTACAACAACTTTAAAGACTACGGATATACTACTTTGGTTGATTCTAAAACAACCGCAAACGGCACCGTGGTTTCCGATATCAACTCCGCGCCCCTTGCGCTGGGCGGTCTTACCTACGGTATCACCGTTCGCGAACACACCCAAGCCTATGCAACACTCGCAAACAAAGGTGTAACCTCCAAAGCAAGAACCTATTCGGTAGTGCGCGACAGTTCCGGCAAAATCATTCTCGACAACAGCGAAGAACACAGAGTTAAATACAGCGAATCCACCACCGCGGTTCTCACCGACCTCTTAACCCACGTTGTAGGCGGTCCTTACGGTACCGGCGGAAGCGTAGGTTTTTGGAGAAAATACGGCGTTCAATGTGCAGGTAAAACCGGTACGACCAACGATAACCGCGACGTTTATTTTGCAGGTTATACACCCGATCTCGTCGCATGCTGTTGGTACGGATACGACCTTAAAGCCGTTATCCCCGCAGCAGGTAACGCCGCACCGAGACTTTGGAACAGCGTATTTGACGAAATATACAAATACTATGATGAGCACAACATTGAATACACCAAGAATTTCGACGTTCCCTCTTCGGTTGTTCAAAATGTAGAATATTGCACCATTTCGGGTAAAATCCCGACAGAAGCATGTCGAAAAGACCTTTGTGCACAAAACGGCGGTTTAAGTTGTATCGCATACGGAACATGTACAAAGAACGATGTACCTACCGAATATTGCGATGCGCACGTAATGGTAGAGTGGGATAAAGAAACCGGTGCTATCTGTCTTGACGGATGCGACTGTCCCGAAGAAAACCTCGTCGAAGTAGGGTTGCGCAAAATCGATATTCACGACCGACTTTTGAAGGGTTTGGTATCTGTCGTTGACGCACAGTACATTTATATAGAAGTTCCCGACGGATACGTTTATCCCGAAGATCCCGACGTTCCTTTCTTCCAATCGTTGCTCCCCGAAGGTTACAACGTTGGCGTTTCGGTAACGACAAAACCCGCTAACCGTGTTTGTTTGGAACATTTCGAGGGGAACGACGAAGATGACGAAAATGACGAAAACGATGAATCGCAAGATGAAAACAGCACCGACGAATCGGAAAACGGTGAAGACGAAGAATAGTTTTTCATTTCTCTAAAACATCATTTTAAGATATTTCAAATACCTGCGCACGCATCAAACGTGCGCAGGTATTTCTTTTTTTATCCACGTCAAAGCAAAAAGAAGGGAAAAAGTTTACCAAAAATTCATATATTCCAAGGCTTTTTTGTCGTTTTTTCGGTTGACAATCGATTTTATTAGTGATATTATGTAAAGTGGTTTGTTGGCGAAAATAATAACCTATAACCTCGGTTCTTTATCTGTAAATTGTTCTCATGCGTAATGTGCATTGGGATTTAGAAATATCAAACGGTTTCGGTTTGAATCCAAAAGGAGATTTAAATGAAAACTTTTAAACGCATATTGTCTTTTGTGTTTGCCGTAATGTTAATCATGTCGGTTTCCATCGGAATATTCTCGGCTAACGCCGCGGAAGAAGTTGAACCTCTTGATGCATACGTACTGCACCACAACGTTCCCGACAACGGTTATACCGGACCGAGATACCAATATTTCAGCCCGTATGTTACCAACTATACCTACGACGGAACACCCAGTTATATTCAAAACTATATTTATACCTTGTATAATACTATAACCGGAGAAGTTGTTCCGACTTACTGTACCGACATTAAAGTCGGCGCATTACCCGACCACCGTTACCGTCGTTTGAACCTTGAAGACTCGACTTATGCGGCAAGTGCGGCAGGTCAACTCCGTTCTATTGTACGCCATGGCTTTTATCTTGAAAACATCCCCGGTGAAAGTACCGCAGATCATGAAGCAAGAGTTAATGCAAAATTGACTGAACTTGGAAATGCCTGCGGTGTTCCCGACATCACAATCGGCGAAGCCATTTCGGGTACGCAGTCTGCTATCTGGCAAGCGGCGCACGGTTCCATCCTCGAATTTACCGACTTTGTACGTACAATCTATACTACGAAGATGCCTTCTTTGACAAGGTATTATGACATCTGTAACGCCGAACGCGAAAACGGACATATTGATTTTTCTGTTTCTTCGTACGGACAAGTTACGATTCCCGAAGAAACCGATGCCTATTTGAATGCGAGAATCAAAGCAGTTTATGATTATCTCCTTTCATTAGCCCCCGTTCCTGCAAGTGAAAAAACGGTTTCTGCGTCTTCGTTCGAACAATTAAGCGAACCGACGATTGAAGACAACGGCGACGGCACTTATAACGTTTCGGTGACTACTACCGTTGACGTCTTAATGAAAAACGACGACTACTTGACGTTAAGTGCATCTATTAACGACCAATATATCGACAGTGCCGAGTTGAATAACGGCGAACAAACGATCACTTTGACCATCGAAAACGTTCCTGAAAATAATGCAAATGACGATGTTTTCCTTACCATCGAAGGTATGCAAACCGCATACGACGTTTATTTGTACGATGCATACGGCGGACGTGATACCGCACAAACGATGATTGGTATGGACGGAAGCCAACTTCCCGTCCGTGCAAGAGTCGTCGCAAACACCGACAGAAAATTGAACTTCTACAAAACCACGTTGGTTGCCACAGGCGACAACGAATACCTCCGCCGTCCTCTTGAAGGCATCACCTTCGACATATACTTTATCGCCACACTCGAAGACTACGCGGAAAATATCAGAACGCTTCCCGACGTTGATTCTTTTGATTTTTCCAAGATGGCTGACCATACCGTCATCACCGATGCAGAAGGACGTGCAAGTGTCAACTTTACCCAACACGGTCTTCCCGACGGTATTTATTTAGTCGCAGAACGTTCTCACCCCGCGATTAAAGAACCTGTCGAGCCGTTCTTCGTCTTTATGCCCACTACCAACGCAAACGGCGACGGTTACGATTATGAAATAACGGTTCAACCGAAAAACGACGTCAAGGGCGAACTCAAAGTTGACAAGGATATCAACAAAGTCGGCAACAACGAAGCCGCAAGCGATGCATATTCAAAACACACTTGGATCGTCGGTACGAATATCCCCGAAGATATCGAAAACGGAAAATCTTTCACAATCAGCGATACATTGGACAACCGTTTGGACTATTTGGGCGACATGAGAGTAACAGTTGAATCGTTAGACGGCGAAACGGTTATCGCTACACTTACCGAAGGCACAGATTACACTGTCACAATTCACGATGTCGATTCACTTTCGGAAGGCAAACCTTCGGACTCCTTTATGGTTTCCCTCACAAAAGCAGGCATGGTGAAAGTCGGCACAAGTGTAAACGGAAACTTCACCGATTATATGCTCCGTGTCCGTTTCGATTCCCAAATCAATTCAAACGCCGACGTTGCGGTCGAAATCCCCAACCAAGCGCTTGTTAAATACACCAATTCGGTCAACTTCGATTTTACCGCCGAATCCGACAAACCCGTTGTTTCGACAGGCGGCGGAAACATCTCGAAAGTCGATAGCAGAAACCCCAATAAACTTCTCGAAGGCGCGATTTTCGAAATCTACCGCCGCGCAACCGCTGATGAAGTTGCGGCAGGTGGCGACAACCTCATCACACTCGAAGGTATGGCCGGTTCGTTTGTCAAAGTTTCGTTCTTCGACAACCCCGAATTAAAGGGCGAAAAAGTAACGCTCGTCACCTCTAACGACCTCGGTGAAGCAGGATTCTACGGTCTGGCTTACGGCGAATACTTCATCGTCGAAACCAAAGCTCCCGGCGGATACAACCTCTTGGGCGACATCGTCCCCGTAACAATCGACAGAATGAGCCATATCCCCGAAAACACACTTAAAATCGAAAACGTCAAAGGTACACTTCTCCCCTCTACCGGCGGTATGGGCACAACGATATTCACGATTTCGGGTTCGGTATTGTTGCTTATCTGTTGCATAGTATTGGTTGTCAAAAAACAAGCAAGTAAATAATTACACAAAAATGGCTACCCTTTCGGATAGCCATTTTGTTTTACACTTCTTTGAAAAATTCAAGCAATTCGCCGTCGGGCCCATAAACGAACGCCACACGCATTTTT